>JAJFFA010000314.1 GCA_021776885.1 Planctomycetota bacterium | reverse complement strand
CGCCGAGTTCGCCGGCGGTCGGCTGCGCTCCCAGGGGCTCGAGGACGGGCTCGGCGCGGGCTTCCTCTCCATCGACCTCGAGGCACCCTTCCCGTTCCGCATGAGCATCGGGATGATCGACACGGACGTCGGCAAGCTGCTCGAGGGCATCTTCGGCTCGGACTTCGCGAACGAGGGCCGTCTGGAGTGCGAGCTGCACATCGAAGGGGACACCGAGAATCTGACCGGCATCACCGGTGAGGGCTACGCGCGCATCAGCGAGACGACTCTCTGGTCGATCCCCGTGTTCCAGGCCCTCTTCTCGCAGCTGGGCTTCGAGACCACGGCCATCTTCACCGGCATGGGCTGTCACTACCGCATCGCGGACGGCGTGATCGACATGCAGAACATGTGGCTCAAGTCGCCCCTCCTGTCCCTGGTCGGCAACGGCACGATGGACTTCGGTGGCCGTCTGCACCACGACCTGGAGGTGCGCTACAGCCTCGTCGACCGCCTGGGCCTCCTCACGCGGCTGGTCTACAAGATCCAGAACAGCCTGCTGCGCATCTCGATCCGCGGCGACATGTCGCGCCCGAAGGTCGTGCTGCGCGGCCTCTTGTCACAGTTCGTGAAGTCCGTCGGTGACGGTCCGCCCGAGCTTCCCCTGCCGGGCCCCGGCGCGCTTCCCGAGCGCTTCTGACCCAGATTGTTCACGATGGACTCGAACGAGCGCGAGGTGTTCGCTGTCGTGATGGCCGGCGGATCGGGAACCCGCTTCTGGCCCGCGAGCCGGCGTGCGCTGCCGAAGCAGTTCCTGCGGGTCGCCGGGGAGCGCTCGCTCCTGGCCGAGACTTGTGCCCGCCTCGAGGGCCTGGTGCCCCCCGATCGCATCGTGGTGGTGACCCTCGCCGAGCACGTCGAACGCGCCCGCGCCGAGCTGCCTGAGCTGCCGCGGGAGAACGTCTTGGGCGAGCCCATGGGCCGCAACACTCTGCCCTGTGCCGCCCTCGCCAGCGCCTGGATCCGGGCCCGCGCGCCCGGGGCGCTGCAGGTCGTCCTGCCCGCCGACCACGTGATCGCACCGGCCCAGGCCTTTCGCGCCAGCCTGGCCCAGGCGCTCGAGGCAGCGGCCGCGGGAGACACGATCGTCACCCTGGGGATCGTGCCGACCTTCGCGGCCACCGGCTACGGCTACATCGAGGCTGGCGCCAGCGTCCGGAACGGGCTGCGCGACGTGCAGGCCTTCCACGAGAAGCCGGATTCGGCGCAGGCAGAGTCGTACGTGGCCGGGGAAGCCCACTTCTGGAACGCGGGCATCTTCGTCTGGACCCAGGCGGCCTTCGAGCGCGAGCTCGAGCGCCAGGCACCCGAACTGGCCCGCGCCTTCGCCCCCGAGCTGCTCGAAGCGAACCACGCCGGGGACCTGGCCAGGACCTACGCCGCCCTCGCCAGCACCTCGATCGACACCGGGATCATGGAGCACGCCGAGCGCGCCCTGGTCCTGCCCATCGACTACGCCTGGAGCGACGTGGGGTCCTGGACGGCCCTGCCGGACGTCCTGCCGGCGGACGGCGACGGGCACGTGGCCGCAGCCGGGACGCGGGTCGTATCGGTCGACGCACAGGACTGCATCGTGCACGGCGAGGAGGGCACGCTGACCGCTCTCGTCGGAGTACGCGACCTGATCGTCGTGCGCGCCGGCGACGCCCTCCTGATTTGCCCGAAGGACCGCGCCCAGGACGTCCGGCGCCTGGTCGAAGAGCTCGAACGCCGGGACGACCCGGCGCGCTGAGTCCATGACCGGTAGCGTACTCGCCATCGATCACGGCACGAAGCGCACGGGCTTCGCCCTCGCCGACCCCCTGCACATCGTCGTGCGCCCGCTCGAGGTCTGGCACGGGGACGGCGATAGCGACGGGCTGGTCGAACACGTGGCGCTCCTGGTCGAGGAGTACGACGCCCAGACCCTGCTCCTGGGTTGGCCACTGCACATGGACGGGCGCGAGGGTGGGCAGGCGGCCCGGGTCGGCGCCTTCGAAGCGCGCCTGCGCAGGCGCCTGCCGCAGATCGCGCTCGAGCGCCGGGACGAGCGCCTGACGACCAAGGAAGCCGAGGACCTGCTGCGCGCCGCGGGCCACCACGGTGATGCACGCAAGGCGCGACGCGACAGCTGGAGCGCGCTCGTGATCCTGCGCGAGTGGGTCGAAGCGCAGTAGCGCGCCGTCAGCGCGGGAGCTGCCCGTCGAGCCAGGTGGTCAGGGCAGCCTGCACTTCGGCAGCGCGGGATTCGTGCAGCGGCTGGTGGCGCAGGCCGTCGAAGGTCGTGACCTCGACCGAGGCCGAGGCGAGGGCGCGGCTGGCTTCGACGCTGCTGATCGGATCCTCGCTGCCATGCAGCACCAGGGTCGGCACACCGGCCTCAGCCAGACGCGGCAGGAAGCGCCGCGCCGCCTCGGCCGCCTGGTTTCCGGCGTGCAGGGTGATCACGTCGTGGACCTTCGTGTCCGCCGCATAGGCCGACGCTGCCGCGGTATCGGAGGTCAACTGCTCCGCAGTCCAGCCGATCTGCCCGGGGCTCATCGGTCCGACCTTCTTGAACAACTTGGACAGCCCCTTGGCCGGCGCCGGCAGCTGGAAGCTCGGCTCGTGCAAGGGAGCGACGAGGACCAGAGCCTGGACGACGCCAGGACGCTCGATGGCGAAGGCCGCGGACCACAGCGCCCCGAGGCCCTGCCCCACGAGCACCTTGGGCGCATCGGGCATGCGGTAGGCCAGGTGATCCTGGACCGCGGCCAGGTCGCGCACCGCCTCGTCGATGCCGCCCCCGTGGCCACGCTCGCCCTCCGAGCCGCCGTGGCCGCGCATGTCGGGCAGGGCGATGGCCCAGCCGGCGCCCGCCAGATGGTTCGCCAGCTCGCGGTAGCGACCGCCATGGTCCCCCGCGTCGTGGACGACCGTGACGGCCCCACGGGGCTCACCGCGCGCTGCCAGCTCGAGCACCTGCAACAGAAACAGCCCAGCCATCGAGGCGTGGGAGAGGCCCGCGGTCTCCTCGCCGGTCGGCGTGGACTCGCGCAGCTCGAGATTGGTCAGGAAGAATTCGTCCTGCATGGGCCGCGCAGCCTAGCAGGCCGCGAAGCGGCGCTGCGCGCCACGACCAGGATCGTTCGTGGTCGTGCCTTGTGATCCGGGCTAGACTGGGCGCGGAAGCGAGAGGTCTGGGCGGCCGCTCCGACGCCCGCAAGGGCGGCGGGGAGGAAAGTCCGGGCTCCACGGATCAAGGTGGTTGCTAACGGCAACCGGCCGCGAGGCTAGGGAAAGTGCCACAGAGAGCAGACCGCCCTCCGCGCGTCGGGGGGTAAGGGTGAAAGGGTGCGGTAAGAGCGCACCGCGGTCCTGGTGACAGGGCTGGCAGGGCAAACCCCACCTGGAGAAAGATCAAATAGGGAGGGTCAAGGCGTGATCCGCGCCGGTGTGCTCTCCGGGTAGATCGTTCGAGGCTCGGGGCGACCCGAGTCCCAGAGAAATGGTCGCCACCCCCCGTTGCGGGGGTACAGAACCCGGCTTACAGGACCTCTCGCCTCCATCCCAAATATGAGAGGGCCAACTGGCCCCTTCCCAAGGCACCCGCGGCCAGGATCACCACTACATCTAGTGGTCACCTGGCCCATTGGCCGCTTCATCTTGACGTATCGGGCCCCTTCGCCTAGTCTCTCTTCACCTCAGAGAGCGCCCTCACCGCAATTTCTCGGCACCCCCCGCCCGGCAACCCGCCCCGGCGCCCTCTCCAGACCCCGCCCATAACCCCCGGGGGCCCCCCGCAGGGCCCCGCCCAGGGCCTATTCAGGCTGTCCACGGAGCCCCCGTCAGGGCCCGACCACCCGCAGTTCACCGCATGGAGTTCGTCTTCGTCGTCCCCCGGACCGAGTTGTTTCCGACTCACACGCCCCACGGGCTGTGCCTTTTCGGAGATGGACTCGTAGAGGCTGATCTGATCGCTCGCGTCGAGCGTCACGGCTTCTTCGTCGAGCGTGAGCGAGCCGAAGTGAACCCGAACTGGAAACAGATCATCCCCTACTCGATCGTCGTTTACGAGGGTCGAGTCATGCTCCTGCGCCGCACCTCGCGCGGCGGTGAGGCGCGCCTGCACGACAAGCTCTCGATCGGGGTGGGCGGACACGTCAACCCCGTGGACATGCCGGCTTCGAGCGATGCCTCGAAGCACACTCGAAACCCGATCCCCGCGGCCACGCGCCGCGAGGTGGCCGAAGAGGAGCTGTCGATCGACGGCCCCTACGAGACCCACACAGTGGGCATCCTCAATGACGACACGAACCCTGTCGGGGCCGTGCACGTCGGCGTTGTCCAAGTCATCCACGCACAAGGTCCGGTGCACGTTCGGGAAGTCGACCAACTCGAAGGTCGCTTCGTCGAGCTCGACGAGCTCCGTCAGCTGCACGCCGACGGGGCCGACCTCGAGACCTGGTCTGCCCTGCTCCTCCCCCACCTCGACACCCTCGTCCCCAACCTCGTCGCCTCCTAAAGGAAGCGCACCCCCAACGGTTCCATGTCCACCACACGGAAGTCCCGCCAGCTCGGTCCCGAGAAGATCTACGATCTGCTCCTCGGAGCGCGAACGGCCGACAAGGTCACCATTCACTTCAAGGACGGTCGAGCGATCTACGGTGCCCTGATCTTCAACCCCTTCAAGGGCACCGGGCGCATCATCAACATCGATCAAGAACTGTCGGTCGATTTCGCCGTCGACGACATTCGCGACCTCCGCATGGGCTGAACGCCCTGCCCCCATCACGGCGCAGGCGCCCCCTCCACGACGCGTTCGTGGAGGGGGCGCCTGTTACGTGAGGGGGCCTTCAGCCTTTGCCGCCCGTGTCGGGGTAAGGCGGCATCTCCGGCTCGAGGTCGACGTGCACGGCGTCCGCGACGCGGTTGATGTAGTTGAAGTAGCTCGTGACCTGAATCGCGTCGTGGATCGCCACGTCATCGAACCCGGCCGCACGCAAGGCCTCGACGTCCGCCTGGGCCATCCTGCCGGGTGTCGCGGTCAGCTTCTCCGCAAAGAGGCACAGGGCCTGGTCCGCAGGGCCCAGCTCGGCGGCGCGCCAGTCCTGCGCCACCCTCGCCACGAGCTCCTCCTGAGCCTCGGCTTGCATCGTCTCGGGGAGCTCGGCACGGAGATCCCAGGAGTGCGCCAGAGTTCAGTAGTGGCAGTCGTTCTTGCGGCTGACCACTACGGCCAGCAGCTCGCGCTGCTGCCGAGCGAGTCCGTCGGAGGCGAACATGATGCGCTGGTAGAGCAGCATCGAGGCGTCGAGGACCGGCGGCGCCAGGCTCATCGAGCGCACGATGCCGAACACCCGGCCGGCCCGGGACAGGGCCGCGTCGTAGGACTTCTTGAGCCGCCCGGTGGCTTCCTCGGGCAGCAGGGTGCGGATCCAGGTCATGCGCAGCAGCCTACTTGATCCAGAGGTTCGGGCGAGGCCGTGGTGAACCTGCTTCCGTTCAGGAATGGTGATTCGTGGCTCGTGGTGGCGCGCGAGAACGCTGGCGAATCGGTGGATTCGGCGAGGCTCTCGCGTGTCGCTACGAGCGACGAAGTGCCGTTCCTGGGCGGAATGAGTTTCACCACGGCCTCCTAGGCGTAGCGAGCGACCTCATACCGCCCAGGCGCTCGTTGCCGAGCAGCTGTCCCCTGGCCTGCCGCTCGTCCTCCGTCAAGACGCTCGGGTGGCTCCGGATCTGGGTGCAGGGGCCCTCGTGTGGCACGTTCGTAGCGGATCGCGTTCCACACTTCCCGCGGCGCCCTGAGCATCCGAGAGTGGTAGCGCTCCTTCAGCACTCGCAGGCCCTGCCCCGTCCGCCCCCACAGTGCCACCAAGCGCTTCGACATGCGCGACACGAACGAACGCATGCCCCCACGCCGTTGCCCTCCCCAGAGCAGCTGCTCGAAGCACATCTGCTGCATACCGCTATTGCGTAGCGAGCAGCGAAACGTAACGAACAATCTCCAGGAAACACCTACGCCGGAATCAAGACTTCGCGCCCCCGCGACCCAGCGCCAGACAAGAGCCCGGCGCTCGCTACCAGAGCCAGCGGACGGCAGGCCTCTTGTGCAGGGGGGAGTGCCAGGGGGAGGGAGCGACCTCATGCCACCCAGGCGAGCGAAAACGGCGCACGAGGGTAGTATCGGCGCTGACAACACCTCCTCGTCACGACGACGGCTGACTCCGTGCTCTTTATGCGGCAATCACCACGCAACGCTTGTTGCGTCATCAGTAGTTGGCGAGCTTCCCGGCACCACGGGTAGCGACATGCCAGCCCTGTTGACTCGACCGAGTCACG
>JAJFFA010000313.1 GCA_021776885.1 Planctomycetota bacterium | reverse complement strand
TATTTCTTTTTCAGCTTCAAGCGCAGCAGATGATTCGATTCCGGTTGTTCCAGGTAATTATTCTATTACAACAACTACAGAATCAAATATGAGTCCTCAGCCAAAGACGGATACTGAAGAGCAATGCATAAAAGATACTTCGTTTAATCCCAAGATGTCTTTACCAGATGACAATAGTTGTACAGCAACTAATGTAAAGAAATCCGGGAATACACTTACATATGATATTAAATGTGAAGGCGGTGAGATGATGCCTCCTATGACAGGTCAAGCCGAAGCTAGCACTACTTCTTCAACCGTAAGCTACCACATTAAGATGGCAGGAGCTTTTCAGGGACAAGAGTTCTCAATTGATTCAAAATCAGATGGGAAACGCACAGGCGATTGCAAATAGGTAGGGGTCTCTGCCAGAGCAAATCTACAAAGTTCCAAGCATGAGCAATCTGATACTTTAGGCATTAAGTATCAGATTCACACCTATGATAATTAGTATTATTAAGACCGCGAGCTTGAATCTTTCTTCTGAGACCCCATGTCGAAGTTTACCGCCAAGATAAATTCCTGCTACTACAGGTATTGCTCCTAATATCGAGTACTTGAGTGTTTCTAAACTAATTAGATCAAATTTGCCGAATATTATAAGCAGCACTATAATCGACAGTGTGAATCCTAGGTTTATAGCATTTATCATTCCGTTTCGGTCAAGCTTGAGTGAAAGCAGATATGGAAGCATGGGGATGATCTGAGTCCCGGTGAGCCCGTTTAAAAAACCATTAGTTAACCCAACAGGTATAGATAATAATTTTTCTTTATTTTCGGGTATAGAGATTTCAATCTTAAGCAAAATTAGGATTGAATAAGCAATTGAAAGAATTCCCAGAATAATCTTTGCAGCATAATTGCCGACCATGTTTAATATAAAAACACCGGCATAGATTCCGGGGAATGCAGATAGATAGAGCAGCCAAAATCTTCGGATACTTTGTTTGAGTCTCCCGGTTTGGTAAATAATCATGACATTGCTAATAAGCGATGCAATTGCGACCAGAGGTATAGCTTCCTCGAGTTTCATAAACAGGGCTAAGATTGGAAGGCAAAGGCTTACAAACCCAATCCCTGTTAGGCCTTTAATAAAAGCTGCGGCGAAAAAGGTTGCATATACAATTATGAGTATATTGGTATCCATTTTGGTTTGGAGCCAAAAGACATGTCTAATATCTATTTGCCGGAATAGTTTAAGTGCTATTGTGCAAAATTGACTATGCTAAGATCAAGCGGCAAATCGTCTTTATGAATGCCGGGGTTATCTACAGGAATAGTTGGTAGAGGATTCCCAGTTGCTTCAGCTTCATTAAACGCCTCAATAGATTCTGCCTGTTCAATCAGTTCATATTCATAGATCATATAGGGAATTCCATCTGAACCAAATGTAGACGGTCCTGACATCATATGGAAATGTAAATGTGGAACAAGAGAATTTCCTGTATTCCCAAGTAGCCCGATTACTTGACCTCGAGTAACAAAATCTCCCACTTTTACCGCGACGCTATCTTTGATCAAATGGGCATAGAAAGCAAAATTTCCATTGCCAAGATCAATTACAACATGGTTGCCATCAGCTTCTTCGAGTGGTATTCCAACCGGGAACGCGCCAGGGATTTGATCCTCATATTTGTCCACAGCGACGACAACTCTACCCTCGCCAACAGCCAGAACATCCTCACCATATGCGAAGTAACTATGGACATCTTGTGGGTCTCCGACAAAAATACGGTTCTCATCATTCATTTTTTCCCAGTCAACTGCAAACCTCTGTGATATAACTAGTTTGCCATTTATCGGGAGCACAGCACGTACATGATGCTCAGAAGTGCAACATCCATCTGCAGCTATCCATTTCGTTCCTCTGAGCGGAGGGCCTGTGTTTACTGCAACAATCGATGGAACCTGAGTCTCCGCTATAATTTGAACTAAAGCAGGTGTGCCCGGAGGAAGGCTCAAAAAACTTAAAAACCCATCCGGTATTCCACCCGGTACTGTGATGTTAAATCTATGGGCAATTTTTTGAGGAACATCGTCAAGACTATCAACTGAGAATGTTATATAGAAAAGAGATGTTTCACTTCTCGCAAGTGTATCACTAGGAATCCTGCCAGGGGTTATCTGGTTGTTGGGGGCAACTGTTTCGCCTGAAAATTTTACAAATACCTGGTTGTGGTCATCAGCGTTTAGCACTTCAACAGAGTTGATCAGCCATGTAAGCATGTTGGCGTTTGTAAGCTGAAGCTCATAGGTCATATGATATTTGCCGTCTGAGCCTAACACTGGGCGCGGTATTGTTACAAATGATGAGACTATCGGTGTGAATTCGTTTTGTACATCTTCAGGCATATCTCCGCCGCTTCCATTTGAATTGTGGCATCCGCCGATGTGAAATACGGCTCCTGCGATTAACAAAAATAATACTAAAAGTCCCGTAATAGGATTTCTCATGAATATTCTCCTGCCACCTTAGGGTTTGTTCTTCTTTAAGAGATCAATATATAGA
>JAJFFA010000312.1 GCA_021776885.1 Planctomycetota bacterium | reverse complement strand
TCACGGCCGGGTCGTGGTGCTCGGGGAGCAGCTCGAGGGGATTCTGCCCCAGGTGGAAGAGCTGGGTCTCGCGCAGCGCGCCGTCCAGCGCGTCGTACTCGATCAGCTTCCAGTCCCCCTGGCGCAGGCTGCGCATGCCGGGCTTCGTGCCCCCGCAGTAGGCGCCGTAGAGCACTTCGCGCACGCTCTCGGTCGCCCCGCGCAGGACGGGGGCGAAGCTCGTGCCCTCCGACGTGGCGGGGGCTTCGACGCCGGTCAGGTCGCAGAGGGTGGCGAGGACGTCGAGCAGGTAGACGTTGCCCTGGGCGCGCGAGCCGGGGGCGATGCCCGGGCCCTGGACGACGAGCGGCACGCGCCAGGTGTGCTCGTAGAGGTTCTGCTTGCCCTGCAGGCCGTGGCGTCCGATGGCCATGCCGTGGTCGGACGTGTAGACGACGTAGGTGTTGTCGAGCTCGCCCAGGGCCTCGAGGCGCTCGAGCACGCGGCCGATCTGGGTGTCGATGTTCTCGCCGCAGGCGAACTGGCGCCCGAGCTCGTTGCGGATCGTGGGCTCGTCGCGGCGCCGCCCGACGCCCTGCACGTTGACCTCGTCGCGCAGGCCCGGGTGCCCGTCGGGGAAGGGGTGGGCGGGCAGATAGTTGGCGGGCAGGGGCGGTGCGCCGGCGGGGGCGACCTCCGGCACGACGTCGTTGTCGGCGCCGTACTTGGCCAGGAGCTCTGCCTTGGCCCAGCGCGGGTCGTGGGGGTGGGAGAAGCCGAAGTAGATCAGGAACGGGTCCTCGTCGCGGGCCGCCTCACGCTCGGCGAGGTAGTCGAGGACCTGCTCGGCGTGCCAGGCGCTGCCCTCGTCGTCGCCCGCTCCGCGCTTGGTGGCGTCGCGCCGCACCTCGAACTGGGCGTTGGCAGCCTCGTAGCTGTTGCCCTGCTTGCAGGTGCGCATCGTGTCGTAGCCCGCGCGCTGGAAGACGGCCGCCAGGGTCGAGCGCTCGAGGTCCTCGGGGCAGAGGGGGTTCTGGCCCGCGCCCTTCACCCCGTTCCGCGGCAGGTGCCAGAGGGTGCGGCCGCTCATCAACATGTGGCGCGAGGGGGTGCACACCGCTCCCGACCACGAGCCCATGTGGTAGGCGCCGTCGAGGACCATGCCCTTCGCGGCGAGGCGCGCGAGGACCGGCGTCTCGAGGGGCGAGGCGGGGTCGTAGAAGGAGAGGTCGAACGGCGATTGGTCGTCGGCGACGATGAACAGGACGTTGGGGCGCCGCGCGGCCTCAGGGACGTCAGCGAGGCCGGGCCGACCGGCCTCGGCCAGGATGGCCTCGGCCACGCGCCGGCCCAGGAGGCGCGAGCCGCTCTCGTCGAAGTGCACGTTACCGGGGCGCAGCAGGGGCGCGTCGTGCTCGGACACGAGGGCGAACAGGTCGTTGATGCTGACGCCCGCTTCACGCATCACGGTCAGGGCGATGCGGTTGTACTCGACGGCGTCCGCGGGGGAGCGGAAGGGGCGCAGCTCGCCTTCGGGCACCGGCGTCGTGGTGGCGAAGACGAGGCGCGCGCCCGTCTCCTTCAGGCGCGCGACGATGCTGCGCAGCTGGGCCTCGTAGCGCGCGGGCGGAGCCTGCTGCGGGTGGCCCGGATCGTTCGAGTTCTTGCCGCTGGCGGGGTCCGTGCGCTTCAGGTCGTGCAGCCCGAAGTTGAAGTGGATCACATCCCAGGTGCCCCCCTCGAGGGCCAGCCAGCGCTCGAGCTCGAGCACGCCGTGGTTCGTGCCCGCGCAGTTCTCGGCCGACCCTCCTTCCAGCGTGGGCCGCACCACCTGCGCGCGGCCGGCCAGGGCCTCCCGCACGAAGGGCGTGTAGCCGATCGAGATCGAGTCACCGAGCAGCAGCACCTGCAGCGGCTCGCTCAGGGGCTCACGGCGCGGGCGAGCGCTCGTCTGGCAGGCGCCGGGCAGCAGGGGAGTCAGGGCCAGGGCGACGAGGATCGGGGCGTAGCGCTTCCACATGGCGCCGATCTCACGCTGCCCTCGCCGCGACGACAAGCCCCGGATCAGTTCCCCAGCTCGAAGCCCAGGGCGTCGCTGAAGTGGGTGCCGCCGGGGTTGCCGTTGTCGCGGCTCCAGTACTGGGCCCAGACCCGCGCGCCCACGACGAGCCCGCCGTGGCCGTTCGAGCCGACGAGGGCGTTGAGGTCGGTGACAAAGCTGCCGTCGCACTGGCCCCCCGGTGTGCCCCCGGAGAGTTGCACGCTGGTGCGCCGCACGGGGGCGCGCAGGTAGAGGGTGCTTCCCAGGAGCGCTGTCGTCGCGGGTCCGGCCGTCGAGTAGATCAGCATCCCGGGCAGCTGGGAGCGCACGCCGTCGAGGCGCACGAGGAATCCGGAGCCCGCGCTGGCGCTGGGCGTGCCCGTCCAGGAGACGCTGGGGACACAGCCGGAGCTGTGGGCTGCGGGCAGCCCATAGCCGAAGGGCGCTGCGCCGAAGCGGTCGCGGACGTAGATGTCGCTGAAGGCGTTGGTGTCCGAGGCGACCAGCTGTGCTTCACAGGCGAAGACGACGAAGCGCCCGTCGAGGGAGAGGCTGGCGTGGGCCGAGCCCGCGTCCGCCGGGCCGTGCCCCTGCGCCGCCGAGAAGAGGCTGACCTGGCGCGTCTGGCCCAGGACCCGGTCGCGGACGTAGACCGAGTAGTAGGCGTTCGTCCCCGCCAGGTGCAGGTTGCTCGCCGCGCTGCGAAAGCAGACCGTGCGGCCGTCGCCCGAGATGCGCGGCTCGTAGCTGTAATTATTGCCGGCCACTCCGCTGTTGCTGACGCTGACCTGGGCCACCTCGCCGCTGAGCAGATCCTTGACCGCGATCTGCTGGGCACCGGCGACGGTCACCAGGTTGGAGGCCACGGTCTCGAAGGCCACCTGGTGTCCGTCGGCGGAGAGGTCGGCGCGGCGGCAGAGGGCGCTGGCCGGCTCGCCGGCCTGGGTGCGGGACACGGGCAGCAGGGCGCCGGTCAGCAGGTCCTTGACCCAGATGTGGGCCTGGCCCGCGTAGGCGGGGTCCCAGGTCGACGAGGAGCAGCCGAAGGCGACGTAGCGTCCGCCGGCCGAGACGCTGGGGTCCTGCGCCGAGCTCGCGGACTGGACGCCCGACGCGTCGACGCTGACCAGGCTGGCGCGGCCCGTGATGCGGTCGAAGCGGTAGATGTCGACCTGCCCGTTCGTGTCCTCGGGCACCAGGGGGCTGCAGCCGAACACCACGTAGCGTCCGTCGGGCGAGATGCGCGGCGTGACGCCGACGACGGAGTTGCCGCTCTGGGCCACGCTGGCGGCGTGCAGCACCCCCGACTGGCGGTCGAGGATGTAGATACCATTGCCCTGACCGATGTCGCTGGCGCGGGTCGCGAAGGCGACATAGCGTCCGTTGGCCGAGATCGTCGGGTCGGTCGAGAACTGGTTCCCGGGCAGGCCGCTCGGGGTGCGTGAGATCAGCTCGAGGGAGCCTGTCGCGCGGTCGCGCAGGAAGACATCGGAGGCTCCGTTCGCGTCGCCGGGGACGAGGTTGGAGGCGCGTGAGGCGAAGACGACGAAGCGGCCGTCAGCGGAGATCGAGGGCGTCTCCGCGGCCTGGTCGGCGTCCCCGCCGGCGGCGGCGCTCAGGAGCTCGGTGTCCTGGGCCTGGGCGGCCCCGGTCCAGTGGAGGGCGAGGGCGAGGGCGAGAGTGGGTGCGAGGGCTTGCTTCATTCCATGCCCATGCGGGACCCAGCCCGTGGGTCTCGCGCGAAGTCCCGGAAAGACGCCCGCAGGCGCCCGTCCAGGCGGGTCCTCTTGCGGCGCGCGGGGCAGCGGGGGGCTAGGCTGGGGGCATGCAAGCCCGCGACACGCTGCTCGGCCTCACTCTCACCAGCTTCTGCTTCGGGTCCCCGGCGCCGGCTCAGGACACGGGCCGCGAGCTCTGGGTCGAGGCGGAGGCCTTCGCCGACCTGGGCGGCTGGGTGCTCGATCAGCAGTTCATGGACCTGATGGGCTCGCCCTACCTCCTGGCCCACGGGATGGGCGTGCCCGTCGCCGATGCGCGCACGACACTCGCCTTCCCTGCACCCGGCGAGTACCGGGTCTGGGTGCGCACCCGCGACTGGGTCGCGCCGTGGAAGGCCGAGGGGGCGCCCGGGCGCTTCCAGCTGCTCCTCGACGGAGAGGCGCTGGAGCCTCTCTTCGGCACCGAGGGCGAGCCCTGGCACTGGCAGGACGGCGGACGGGTCGAGGTGGGCGCGCAGGCGCGACTCGCGCTGCACGACCTGACGGGCTTCGAGGGGCGCTGCGACGCGATCGTGTTCCGCGCGCCGGATGCGCCGCCGCCCGCGGATGGCGGAGAGGCCCTGGCCCGCGAGCGGCGGACGGCCCTGGAGCTCCCCTCCGAACCCGACGAGACCGAGGTCTTCGACCTCGTCGTCGTGGGCGGCGGCGTGGCGGGGACGAGCGCGGCGGTCAGCGCTGCGCGCCAGGGGCTCTCCGTGGCCCTGGTGCAGGACCGCCCGGTGCTCGGCGGCAACTCCAGCTCGGAGGTGCGCGTCTGGCCCGAGGGGCACGTCAACCAGGAGCCCTGGCCGCGCATCGGAGACGTGGTCATGGAGCTCGTGCCCGAGCGCCGTGACGACTCGCGCAACGCCCAGGGCGCCCACGTCTTCGACGACGAGCGCAAGCTGCGTGTCGTGCGCAACGAGCCGAACATCATCCTGTTCCTCGAGCAGCGCGTCAACGCCGCCCAGGCCCGGGCGGGACACATCGAGTCGGTCACGAGCGAGCACGTGCGCAGCGCGCGCCGCACGCGCATCCGCGGCCGCTGGTTCCTGGACAGCAGCGGCGACGGCGCCGTCGGCTTCCTGGTGGGGGCGGACTACGACGTGACCGAGACGGGGCACATGGGGGCCAGCAACCTGTGGAACATCCAGTGCCTGTGCGAGGACGAGGAGCCCCTGTCCTCGGTGCTGGAGGCGGCCTGTGCCGAGGCGGCGTTCCCGCGCTGTCCCTG
>JAJFFA010000311.1 GCA_021776885.1 Planctomycetota bacterium | reverse complement strand
CTCGTCTCGGCGGGGGGCGCCCCACCGCCCCCCCGTGTCACGCCTGGGTTGTCCCCCGCAACACCACCCGTGACCCAGACTCCTAGCGCTACACTCCCCCGCCCCCCCACCCGGAGCCCTCCATGGACATGTCCCCTTTCTCGTTCCTGGCCCTCGTCATCGTCGCCGGCGTCTGCGGAGCGATCGGCCGCAGCCTTGCCGGCGCTGGAAAGATGGGTCTCTTCGCCACGGTCGCCGCGGGCTTCATCGGCGCCATGCTCGGCCAGTGGATGGCGGACGGGCTCGGGCTGCCCGAGCCCTTCTACCTGACCATCGACGACTGGAGCTTCCCGGTCGTGTGGACCATCGCGGGCTCGGCGCTGTTCGTCGCCCTGCTGGGCTTCCTGCGCCGCGGCAAGTAGCGCCACGGGCCCGCGGGCTGGCTGGGCGTCAGCCCGCGGGGCCCTGGCGCTCGCCCGCCGACATGCCCGCGGTCAGGGCGATGCGCAGCGCCTGGTCGACGCCGATGTCGAGGTGCGTGACCCGCTCGCGGGGCACGAAGACCATGTAGCCACCCAGCTGATAGCTCATGGGCAGATAGACGGCGACCTGCTCGGCGTCCTCCTCGAGGCCCGTCAGGTCGCGCGCCGAGTCGCGGGTCAGGAAGCCGATCAGGTCCATCGGGGGCTGGCCCACGCTGACCTTCACCACCTGATCGAGCTGCTCCTCGCCCTCGCGACCGGCGAGGAAGCTCATCAGGTCCTTGAGCGGCCCGTAGACCGTCTTGACCACCGGCAGCCGCTCGAGCCGCCGGTCGATGGCAGCCATCAGGTGCAGCACGAGTCCCGCGCGCATCGAGAGCCCCACCACGAAGACGATCCCCACGCCCAGGACCAGCCCCAACCCAGGCAGGCTCGGCCCGTTGGGCGCCACCAGCGCCAGCAGCCGGGCCATCAAGCGCTCGGCCCCGCTGCCCAGCCACCACAGGATGTAGAGCGTCAGGCTGATCGGCAGGATCGCCGCCAGACCGCGCAGGAAGGTCTTGCCGAAGGCACGCATGCAGGCGAGTCGAGCGCGTGGGAGGCCGCGCTGCAAGAAAGCTCTCGCCCTGGCCCCGGATAATTCGGGCCTGGCATGGCCCGGGCTAGGGCCTGCGCACGACCTGCAGGCGCACCTCGCTCATGTCCTGCATGGCGAAGCGGATGCCCTCGCGGCCCAGACCGCTGTCCTTCACACCCCCGTAGGGCATGTGGTCGACGCGCCACGAGGGCACGTCGCCGATCACGACGGCGCCGACCTCGAGCTCGTCCCAGGCCCGCTGCGCCTTGTAGAGGTCGCGGGTGAAGACCCCGGCCTGCAGGCCGAAGACGGAGTCGTTGACCTCGGCCAGAGCCTGGTCGAAGTCGGAGAAGGGCGCCAGGCAGGCCACCGGGCCGAAGGCCTCCTTGCACGAGAGCTCCGCGTCGCGCGGAACGCCCTCGAGCAGGGTCGCCTGCAGCAGCGCTCCGTCGCGCTCGCCGCCGCACAGGATGCGGGCGCCGCGGGAGCAGGCGTCCTCGATCCACCCGACCAGGCGCTCGGCCTCGGAGACGTCGATCATGGGGCCGATGAAGGTCGCCTCGTCCCTGGGGTTGCCGGCCACGAGGTCGCGCGTGGCCGCCACCAGACGCGCCTTGAAGTCTTCGTAGACGCGCTCGTGCACGAGCACGCGCTGCACCCCGATGCAACTCTGGCCCGACTGGTAGAAGGCGCCGACCACGATGCGCTCGACGGCATCGTCGAGGTCCCAGTCCTCGTCGACGACCACGGCCGCGTTCCCGCCCAGCTCGAGCACGACCTTCTTCTTGCCGGCCCGCGCCTTCAGCGCCCAGCCCACCTGCGGTGAACCCGTGAAGGAGAGCAGCTTCAGGCGTGGATCGGTCGTGAACAGGTCCGCCCCGTCGCGGCTGCAGGGCAGGATCGAGAAGGCGCCCTCGGGCAGGTCCGTCTCGGCCAGCACCTCGCCGATCAGGAGCGCGCCGATCGGCGTGCGGCTGGCCGGCTTGAGGACGAAGGGGCAGCCCATGGCGATCGCGGGGGCGATCTTGTGCGCCGCCAGGTTGAGTGGGAAGTTGAAGGGCGAGATGAAGGAGCAGGCACCGATGGGGACGCGCTTCCACGAGCCCGTGTAGGCCGCCGCGCGGGCGGAGATGTCGAGGGGCAGCACCTCGCCGTAGATGCGCACGGCCTCCTCCGCGGCGATGCGGAAGGTGTCGATCAGGCGCGTGACCTCGCCGCGGCTGTCGCGGATCGGCTTGCCCGCCTCGACGCACAGAGCGTCGGCCAGCTCGTCCTCGCGCTCGCGAAAGCGCGCGACGCAGTGGGCCAGGATGTCCTGGCGCTCGTAGGCGGCCAGGGCCCGCATGGCCGGAGCGGCGGCCGCGGCGGCGGCGATCCCGCGCTCGATGGCGGCGGCATCCGCCCGGGCGACGCGGGTCGCGACCTCGCCCGTGAACTTGTCGCTGACCTCGAGGTCCGCGTTGGGTGCGAGCGCGCGGCTGGCCAGGTAGTAAGGGTAGGTCGGACGCAGGCCCACGGCGTCCCCGGCCTCAGTTCAGCGCCGAGGCGCTGTACTTGTCGAAGGTCAGGGCGCTGACCAGCTGGGTCTCCACGACCTCGGGGGTGGCGCGCACCGACGCCGTGCCGGCCTCGAAGTCGACCGCCGCTTCATCGACACCCGGCAGATCGAGCAGAGCCGTGTACAGCTTGCCGCGGCAGCCGTTGCAGCACATGCCCTGCACCGCGACGGTACGCACGACGAGCCCTTCCTGGGCGCCGTCCGCCCTGGCCTCGGTCAAGCGACTCGGCACCTCGAGGGGCGCCGCGGAGGCCGTGCCCGGCTCGAGCACGACCCAGGTCGGCTCGGGGGCACCGAGGGCGACCCAGCCGAGGACGCCGGCGGCGGTGAGGACGATCAGGAAGGGAATGTTCTTCATGGGGGGGACCAAGGCGGGGTTATCGATCAACCGGGCACAGGCGTCAAGCCCCGTGCTTGTGACCCCCGCCCCAGCGGCCCAGAATCCAGCCCATGGCACCCCAAGATCCCGTCCGAGCCTCCTTCGAGGAGGCCTCGCGCACCCTCTCCGCCTTCCTCGACGACGAGTCGTGCATCGCCGGGGTCCAGCGCTTCGCCGAGGCCGCCGCGGCCACGGTCGAGGCAGGCGGCCTGCTGATGTCCTGCGGCAACGGCGGCAGCATGTGTGATGCGATGCACTTCGCCGAGGAGTGGACGGGCCGCTTCCGTCGCGACCGCCGCGCGATCCCGGCCATCGCCTTCTCCGACCCCAGCCACCTGACCTGCATCGCCAACGACTTCGGCTTCGACGACGTCTTCGCGCGTGAGGTGGACGCCTACGGCAAGCCGGGCGACGTGCTCCTGGCCATCTCGACCAGCGGCAAGTCCCCCAACGTGATCCGCGCCGTCAAGGCGGCGCGCGAGCGCGGCGTCCAGACCGTCGGCCTGCTCGGCAAGGGCGGCGGCGACATGCTCGAGCTGGTCGACATCCCGATCGTGGTGCCCCTGGCCACGACCTCGGACCGCATCCAGGAGCTGCACATCAAGGTGATCCACATCGTCATCGAGGCGGTGGAGCGCAAGCTGTTCCCCGAGAACTACGAGTAGCTCGAGCGCGCGTCCCCGGGCCCGGCGGCCCCCTTCCACACCCAGGCCCCCTCGACTCGCCGCTCGAGTTGCCGGGACACGGGTCTGCACCTAGCCTGGGGTCCAGGCTTTGCCCCTACCCGGGCTCCATCGTCACACAGAGGGACCTCGATGCTCGTCCGCCTGCTGCTGCCGCTCGCACTCGCCTCCGCCCTGCAGGCCCAGGTCGTCCACGTCGACGCCGACGCGCCGCCGGGGGGGGACGGCTCGAGCTGGGCCGCGGCGTACGACGAGCTCGCCGACGCCTTCGCAGCCGGCGTCCAGGCCAAGCAGGTCTGGGTGGCCGAAGGCGTGTACGCGCCGACGCAGCCGCTGGATCCGAGCGACCGCCGGACGGTGACCTTCGACCTGCCGCGCATGGTGCGCCTGTTCGGCGGCTTCGACGGCACCGAGACCAGCCTGGACCAGCGCGCCGGGCTGTTCTCGAGCACCGTGCTCACGGGCGAGGTCGGCGCCGCGGGCCGGCACGACAACGCCTACCACGTGCTCTTCGCCGCCGCGCCCGGGAGCTTCGCGGGACACGTCGTGATCGACGGCTTCACGATCACCGCGGGCAACGCCAACGGGGTCAGCCCGCACGACTCGGGCGGCGCAATGCGGCTGAGCAACCGCCGCCTGACGCTGCGCAACTGCGCCCTCTCGGGCAACAGCGCGGACCGCGGCGCCGGGCTGGCGTCGATCGGCTCGCTGGGCAAGCTGCTGATCGAGGGCTGCCACTTCCGCGCCAACCGCGCCACCCTGCGCGGTGGCGGTGCGTTCCTGCACGGGCGCTGGTGCATGGTCGACAGCGTCTTCGAGCGCAACTTCGCAGGCCAGCGGGGCGGCGGGCTGTACGTCAGCCAGACCGGCGCGAACAACTACCCCGGGATCCTGAGCGAGTCCCTGGCCCAGAACGTGCTGCTGCACGACAACCGCGCCGCCGTCGGTGGCGGAGCGTATCAGCACACGCAGTACCTCACTGCGAGCGGTGGGGCGTCCCTGGCCCACGTACGCTGGTCGGGCTGCACCTTCGCCTTCAACGCAGCCCGTGATGGCGCGGCCCTGGGGCTCGGCGACCAGGTGCCGGGCGGCGCGGTGGGCATCCTCTTGAACTCGATCGTGTGGGACAACGAGTCGCGCACCGAGCGCTCGCTGTCCGGGCCGGCGGGGCGCTACATCGTCTCGAACTGCGACCTGCAGGATCCGCTCCCGGGCGACGCGGTGATCTCCGTCGACCCGGGCTTCGAGGACCCCTCGGCGCGCAACCTACGCCTGAGCCCGGGCTCGCCCTGCATCGACGCGGGCAACAACCTCCTCGTGCTCTACGACTACGCCGATGTCGACCGCGACCTCGACAGCTTCGAGAGCACCCCGTTCGACCTGGACGACTTCCCGCGCATCCGCTTCACCGTCGACCTCGGCCCCTACGAACGCCAGCCGGACTGAGGCGCCGGCGCATGTCCTGACGCGCTGAGCAGCCCGGCCTGCTAGCCAAGCTAGATCGAGTCCAGGCCCCAGGCGAAGGGACGGATCGGGAGGGCCGGCATGGAGAGGCCGATCGCGTCCTCGATGTGGCGCGCGACGTGGTCTTCGCCGCGGGCCGTGAAGACGACCTCGATGTAGGTGGCGCTGTCGAGCAGGACGTCCCCCAGGGGGCCCGTCAGGCGCACGCGATCGCCCTCGGACACGGCGCTGCCGCCGGGGCCGGCGGCGGAGTCGAGCAGCTGGGCCGCGAGGTCGAAGCGCACGATCTTGGCCAGACCCAGGATGCCCTGGGCGATGGGCGCGCGCACCAGCTCGAAGAAGCCGCGTAGGCCCTGCTCGGTGACCGGCGACATGATCACCAGCTCGTGTTCTTCGCCGCGCTCCTTGCGTCCGGCGAGGTGCAGGCCCAGCAGGGCCAGGACGTCGGCCGGGGCGCCGGCCCACTCGTGCACGCAGCCCTCGAGGTCCTCGCCGCGGCCCATGGCGGTGTAGGCCACGATCTTGCCCTCGAGCTCGCGCACGAAGAGCTCGACGCCACCCATGGCATACAGCTTGGCACTCCCCTCGGCGCTGCGGCCGACGCGCTCGGGGTGCAGCTCGTACAGGCCGTGCATGGCGGCGTAGTCGTCGGGCCGCGCCGCGCGCGCGCCCTCCGCCGGGGGCAAGAGCCAGTCCACCTCGCCCAGCAGCAGGTAGTCCGTCTCGCCACCCAGGGCGTGCCAGTCGCGTTCCTCGTAGAAGCGCGGGTCGTCCGCCCACAAGAGGCACAGCAGCCCGCCGCGGGTCGCGACCTCGTCGCAAGCGCGCTCGAGCACGTCGCTGGCCAGGCCGGCGCGACGGGACTCCGGCGCGGTGGCGACGGAACCGATCATGCCCACGGGCAGGGTGCAGGCCGGCGTGACCAGGTCGCGCATCAGGAAGGCGCAGGCAGAGTGCACCCCGTCGCCGGCCTCGTCCTCCTCGGCGGTGACGAAGCACGCCCCGGCGCCCTCCTCGAACACGAGGGGGTACTCGGAGGCGATCGGGTCGCCGGCGCGCAGGACCTCGC
>JAJFFA010000032.1 GCA_021776885.1 Planctomycetota bacterium | reverse complement strand
TCCTCGACCACCACGTGGCCGTCGATCGAGACGCGCACGCCGTCGTCCGAGACCACCGACAGGGAGTAGACCCCGGCCTCGCTCACCAGCACGTCTGCGCTGGCGATCAGGCCGAAGTAGTCCGCGCCGACCTGGGCCCGGACGGATTCTTCACCGCCCCAAGGGTTGACCCAGTTCGAGACCGTCGTGCGCAGGTAGGGCTCGAAGCGCAGCGCGCGCCAGGCGTCGAGGTCGCCGCGCGGGTCATGACTCGAGCGATCCCAGGGGAACCAGACCGCGTTCCACTCGACCCCCGCCAGGAGTCCGCCCGGCACCCGTTGCGCGGGGCGCTGCTCGCCGGAGCGGAAGTCCCAGGGTCCCCACTCGCCCATGACGATCGTCTCCAGACCGCCGCGCTCGCCGCGCTCGGAGGCGAAGGTGGTCTGGGTGCCCGGGACGTCCGGGGCGCGCATGCTGCGCATCTCCTCGAGGCGCGGGTGC
Organism: Planctomycetota bacterium; assembly: GCA_021776885.1. Taxonomy (GTDB): domain Bacteria; phylum Planctomycetota; class UBA1135; order UBA1135; genus JAJFFA01. The sequence continues at coordinate 4,024 of JAJFFA010000032.1, read as the reverse complement.
CCCCGTCCCTCCCAGCGCAGCAGCGAGACCTCGGACAACAGGCCGCTGGGCAGGGAGCCGTCCGGTCCGGCCATCCACTCGCGCACCAGGATCGGATCCAGGCCCGGGTCCTCCTCGGAGCGCAGGTCGAAGATCTCCATGCGCCGGTTGCGGTGCGGGAAGCGGTTGGCCGCGAAGGTCACGGCATCGGTCTTGACCAGGCGCAGGTCCGTATCGTTCTCGGAGAACGAGTTCTCGACGATCCAGTGGCCCGAGGAGGCCGTGTCGCGGTTCTTCCCGAAGGGACCGTCGACCAGGGCCGGGTCCTCGTCCCAGTACAGCTCCACGCCCTTCAGGCTGTCGCGCAGGATGTTCTTCGCGATCAGGCAGTCCTGCCCGTGCTCGATGGTGATCGCGCCGCCCAGCACGCCACCGATCTCGTTCTCGTAGAGCAGGAAGTTGTTCGAGTAGCCGCCCCACACGCCGTGCTGGTGGCTGCCGTTCATCTTGTTCTTGATCGCCACGTTGTGGCTCGAGAACGTCGCCTCCAGGGAGTTGGCGACCGCGTAGGAGAGGTCGTTCCCGTACCAGAGGTTGCGGTCACTGCCGCCCGCGTCGTACTCACCGCGCTTGAAGGCCCGCCCCTCGACGGTGTCCTGGCCGCCGTACAGGAAGACGCCATCGCCGCCGTGGGTCGCGCTGTTGAAGGCGAAGACGTTGTCCGAGCAGCGCTCGAACATCAGGATCCCGGCCGAGTCCTGTCCACGCCAGTAGACATCGTGGCTGTAGCCGCGCACGCAGTAGTCGAAGATGTTGTGGCTGACCGTGTTGCGTGACGAACGGTAGAGCGCGATCCCCCAGCCCGACAGGAACGAGAAGTCGTTGTCGTAGATCTTCGAGCCCGCGACGCGCGTCAGCAGGATCCCGTTCTGGCCATGGCGCCCGCGGCAGTTGCGCACGGTGATGTCGTCGCCGTCGGTCACGCTGATCGCCGCACCGTAGTTCGTGATCCACTCGCCGCGGTCGTTCTCGTGGGGCCAGAGCCAGTCGGCCGTGTTCTCCGCCGTCGAGGTCGAGAGCAGCCGCTGGCCGTACCAGCCATCGAACTCCGTGCCCTCGATCAGGATGCCGCGCGAGCGCTCCACCACGAGGCAGGCCCGGTAGCCGCCCAGCTTGCCGCCGCGGATCGTGATGCCGTCGCAGTCCTGGATCACGATGCCCCAGCCTGAGCTCTGATCGAGGTCGCCGCCCGCGGGCGTCCCGCGCAGCTCGACGCCCTCCAGGTTCAGGGTGACCCCCGAGAGGCCCTGCAGCACGATCACGCCCTCACGCCCGTCGGCGCCGCGCGCCGGCCGCAGGTACTCGCCGGCCACGACGCGCGAGTCGCCACGCACGACGAGGGACTCGCCGATGGGCAGCTCGACCGTCTCGGGAGCCGCCGCTCGAGCCGGCCCCTCTTGGCTGGCTGTCGTGCCCTGGGTGGTGCTCGAGCAGCCGGTCGACCAGCCGCCGGCGAGGGCCAGGGCGAAGGGGGCGAGGTGGAGACGAGCGAGGTGGAGACGCGAGGAGCGATTCAGCATCGAAGTCGGCGGGAAAAGTCCGGTCGGGGCGACGGGGAGCGGGGCTCCACGATCCTATCGGCCAGCCGGGCCCACGAGGTCGAGCGGATACCCGCCCCCCCACCCCACGATTCGAAATCGGGGGTCTTGGCCGCCCTGGACCCGGGGGCTACGTGGATGGAACATTCCCGCGCTATCCTCTTGGCCACATGCCCTCCACCGCCCCCCCCACTGGCCTTGCCCTCGAGCCTGGCATTCCCATCTGCCAGACGGACCTGCCCCTGGACTGGTACTCCGAGGCCCTGCGCCCCTACGCCGAGGAGTACCTGGCCCTGCCGGACCGCACACCGGAGTCGGTCCTGCCCTGGCTCGACCGCTACGTGCTCCCCGCCCAGGAGCACTTCGGCGACACCCTCTTGCTCCTGGCGCACTTCTACATGGGCGGCGAGATCGTCAAGCTCGTCGAGCGCTACGGTGGCGCGGTGGCCGACAGCTACGCCCTCGCCCTGCAGGCCGCTCGCCACCCGGAGAAGCGCGTGATCGTGGAGTCCGCGGTGCACTTCATGGCCGAGGCCGTGGCGATCCTGGCCGCCGACGACCAGCAGGTCTGGATCACGAACCCCAAGGCCGGCTGCACCATGGAGATGCTGGCCAAGGACCACATGGTCTTCCCCGTCGCCGACCAGCTCGAGGAGCGCTACGGCGACGAGCTCCTGGTCGTCGCCTACATGAACACCTCGGGCCGGCTGAAGTCCCTCGCGGGGCGCACCGGCGGCGCGGTCTGCACCAGCTCCAACGCCCACAAGGTCGTCGCCTGGGCCCGGGCGCAGAACAAGAAGATCCTCTTCGTCCCCGACCAGCACCTGGGTCGCAACACCGCCGACAAGCTGGGCATGGACCTCGAGCGCCTCGTGACCCTGCCCGACCCGGCGCGCCACGGGGCGGGCTACACCCTCGACGACGGCACGATCGAGGGCGGCACCGACGCCCTCGACGCCGCCGAGATGATCCTCTGGGGCTCCTACTGTGGCGTGCACACCGTGTTCACGGAGGCCATGGTCGAGTACTGGAAGGAGCGCGACTGGCGCGTCCTGGTGCACCCCGAGTCCCCCCTCGAAGTGGTGCGCGCAGCCCATGGCTCGGGCAGCACCCACTACCTCTGGCAGGCGGTCCTGCAGGCCCCCGCGGGATCGCGCCTGGTGATCGGGACCGAGGGACACTTCGTGCGCAACGCCCAGGCCGCGGGTGCGAGCCGCGGCGTCCAGATCATGCACCTGGCCGATGTCCCCGACGAGGGCTTCGGCGCCTCCGGCTGCGGCTGCGCCACCATGAGCCGCAACGACCCCCCGCACCTGGCCGGCACCCTCGACCTCCTGCGCCGCGGCGAGGCCCCCGACCTGCACCGTGTCCTGCCCGGGGACTCCGTCGACGAGGCCAGCGGTGCCCGCGATCGTCTGAGCGAGGCCGAGCGCGCCGAGCTCGTGGGCCACGCCAAGCTCTCCCTGGAGCGCATGATCGCCATCACCGAGGGCCCCTGACGAGCGATGCGCATCCTGCTCCGCGGCCCCGGGTTTCTGGGCGACACCCTGCTCTGCTTCCCAGCGCTCGAGCTGCTGCGCGGCGCCCACCCAAAGGCCGAGTGGGACGTGATCTGCCCGCCCCATGCGGCGGAGCTGTGGCGCCGTCGGGGCGACGTGCACGCCATCCATGCCGCGCCCCAGGGGCGCGGCGAGAAGCGCCGCTACCTGGGGCTGGCGCGCTCCCTGCGCCGACGCGGCTTCGACCTCGCGATCCTGTTCAAGAGCACCCTGCGCGACGCCCTGGTGGCGCGCCTGGCGGGCGCGCGCCGCATCGCCGGCTTCCGGCGCGAGGCGAACCAGCTGATGCTCGACGTCGCCCTGCGCTCGGACCCGGGGCGCCACTACGCGAACAGCTACGCGTACCTGGTCGACGCCGCCCTGGAGATCACCAGCCGCACGCTCCCGGCGACCCACCTGGCGGCGAACCCGACGCGTCACTCGGCCCACCCGGGTCGTCACGTGGGACTCGCCCTGGGGGGCCCCCACAAGGGCACCAAGGCCTGCCCCCCCGCCCTCGCCGCGCAGCTCGCGTCGGGCCTCGCCGCCCGCGGCGACCAGCTGGTCTTCCTGGGAGACGCGGACGACGTCGAGGCGGCGCGTCAGGCCCGCGCCGGGCTGTCCCCCGACGTCTACACCGACCTCTCCGGAAAGACGGACGTGGGCGCCCTGATCGACGCGATCGCCGGCCTCGACGCCCTGGTCTGCATCGACTCCGCCCCGATGCACATCGCGGCGGCCACGGGCGTGCCGGTCCTGATCCTCGTCGGTCGCTCGCCCAGCGCCTTCGACCGCGTCGTGCCACGCAGCGGGGCCCTGCGCGTCCTGCGGCCGCGCCCCGACGTCCTGCGCGACGAGGACCTGATCGCCAGCATCGACGCCGAAGAGGTCATCGCCGCCAGCCTCGAG
>JAJFFA010000310.1 GCA_021776885.1 Planctomycetota bacterium | reverse complement strand
CATCGGCGCCCCGGCCTACGGGGGGGCCGCGTACGTGCTCGAGCGCCAGGGCGGCGCGTGGCAGATGGTGCAGAAGATCGTGCCCGACCAGCCCTACTCCGACGCCAACTTCGGCACCGACGTAACCGTCTTCGGGAACTTCATTGCCGTCGGCGCGCCCGGGGACGACGACCAGGGCGACCAGGCCGGTGCGGTCTACATCTACACCCTGAGCGGCGGGGAGTACGTGCTCTACACCAAGCTCTACTCGACGGCCCCGCAGGCCCTGAGCTCCTTCGGACTCGCCCTGGACGGCGATGGCACGACCCTCAGCGTCGGACGCCCCTTCGCCGACGGAACCTCGACCCGCTCGGGCGACGTCGAGGTCTTCCAGCTGCTCGGCGGCAACTGGCTCTCGCGCCAGCGCCTGTCTTCGCCCACGGGCGAGGACCAGCGCTTCGGCTGGGCCCTCGACATGGACGGGCTGCGCGTCGCCATCGGCTCGCCGTTCTGGGACAACGCCCTGAACGGCTCCGGTGCGATCAGCGTCTTCGACTACTCGTTCACCAACGATGACTGGATCCGAACCAACTTCCTGCGCCCCACGACCGGTGAGGAGACCGGAACCTCGATCGCCCTGCACGGCACCCACATGGTGGCCGGCGCTCCGGCGACCGTGAACAACGGCGATCAGACGGGCGCGGTCCTGTTCTTCGAGTCCTCCGGCTTCACCTTCAGCTCCACCGACACCGTCCACGGCATCGAGGACGGCGAGCAGTTCGGGCAGCGCGTCGACATCGGTCTCGGGTCGGGCAACGTCCTGCGCACCGCCGTCGGTGTGCCGCGCTACGACGACAACGGGAACCAGCGCGGCGCCGTGCAGATGGTCCACTACTCGAGCACCCTGGGCTGGATTCCGGTGCACCGCGCCGAGGGCACCGAGGACCTGGCCTGGCTGGGCAGCTCGGTGGCCGTGGCCGGGGACGTGATCTTCGGCGGTGCTCCGATCGACAGCTCGGCCAGTCTGGGCGGCGGCAAGCTGCGTCAGTACGACGTCTCGAGCGGCACCTACACCGAGCAGAGCCCGATCCTGGCCTACTCCGTGGTGGAGGGAGATCGCTTCGGCAGCGACGTCGCCATCGAGGGCGACCTGGCCGTGGTCGGCGCGGATGGCAACGGGGACCGGGTCGAGGGCGCTGGCGCTGCGCTGGTCTTCGAGCGCTCCGGCAGCTCCTGGAACCACACGGCGACCCTGCACTCCGATATCAGCGCCACGCGCCAGGGCTCCTTCGGCGACAAGGTCGCGACCGACGGGACCCAGGTCCTGGTCGGCGCCGGCTTCGAGGACGAGGGACGCGGTGCGGCGTACGTGTTCGAGAACGGCCAGTTCGGCTGGCACAAGACGGGCGAGCTGCGGGCGAGTGACGCCACGCCCAACGCCATCTTCGGCCAGGCCGTCGACATCGACGGGGAGGTCGCGGTGGTCGGCGCTCCCTTCGGCAACGGCCCCACGGACAACTCGGGTCTCGCCTACGTCTTCCGCAAGAACGGCGGCGGCGACTGGTACGAGTCCCAGCGTCTGTTCCTTCCGGGCTCGGACAACGGCTCGCGCTACGGCCAGGCCGTGGCCCTCGACATGAGCGTCGGTGAGCTGCTGGTCGGCGCCCCCGGCGAGCGCCTGGTGGCGCGCTACACCTGGAACGGCAACGGCTTTGACGCCGGCTTCCCGATCTTCGGCGGCGCCGGTCAGGACGACACCAGCTTCGGCGCCTCGATCTCCATCGAGGACGAGCACCTGGCCATCGCCGCGCCCTTCGCGAGCGGCTCCGGCACGGTGCACCTGTACCGCTTCGTCGGCGGCGGCTGGGGCTTCCGCGAGGCTGTCGAGCGCGGGCTCGAGGACTTCGGTGAGTCGGTCGACTACGACGGGCAGAACCTCCTCGCCGGGCACGATGGTGGTGTGAACGCCCTGCAGCGCTTCGACCAGCTGTTCGCCGAGGAGTCCCTGTTGCCGAACGGAGTCGACCTCTCGGACAACTTCGTCGAGAGCTCCATGTCCGCTCAGCACGCCGTGGTCGCTGCCCAGGACGAGGGGCCGATCGGTCGCGCCTGGCTCTTCAACGTCGAGGCCCCCGGGCCCTTCGTGGCCTACGGCGCCGGCGACGGCACGGGCAACCCCTGCCCCTGCGGCAACGAGAGCGTGGTCGGCTCCGGTGAGGGCTGCGTCAACACCACCGGCCGTGGCGCCCTGCTGCGTGGCGAGGGCTCGGGTAGCCTCTCCGCCGACGACCTCGACCTGGTCGCCGAAGGCTTGCCCTCCGGCAAGCCGGGACAGCTCTTCGTCGGCGTCGGTCGCCTCTTCGGCGCCCCCTTCGGTGACGGTCAGCGCCTGGTCGCCAACCCCTCCCGCCGCCTGGCCCTGCGCACCGCCCGTCCCGACGGAACCGCCACCTGGGGCATCTCCCACGGCGTCGGCTTCTGGAACCCGGGCGACACGCGCTACTTCCAGGTCCTGTACCGCGACGAGCCGGGCGGTGTCTGCGGCAACGACTTCAACACCACCGCCGGCCTGGCCGTCCTGTTCCGCCCCTAGTCTTGCTGCCAAGGGGACACCCCCACCTGCTCGAAGGGCGGGAGCTGATTGTCCGGCACGAGGTCCCTGGCGAGAGTCGCCAGGGACCTCGGCCGTTGCGGACGATCGCCGTGGGCCCGGGCTAGTCGCGCAACAGGCCCAGCAGCGCAAAGCGCTGCTGGGCGTAATCCAGGCGCCAGTCGTCGCCTGAGTTGCGCGCATCGATCACAGCGGCGAGTCCGGCTCCGAGCGAGTAGAAGGCGACGCGCCGTTGGCCCGCCAGGTCGAGGCCCTCGAGGCCGGCGTGAAGCCGCTCCTCGGCCGCCGCGGCCTCGCGCTTCCACACGTCCGCTCCGTGGGCGCGCTCGAACGCCGTCGTGGGCGCCTCGTACGCCGCGGCGAGCTGCGCCGCACGCAATTCGATCCAGCGCGAAACGCCTTCTTGCCAGAGCTGGAAGGAGAGGTAACGCGCGTCGGCGGGCTCGAGGTCCGCAAGCACTGCGGCGAGGAGCTGCGCGAGATCTGCGGGCGAGGCATCCGCGTCGGCGGGGTCCGCGGAGTCGAGGCTGACCCGCGTGGCGCGCGCGAGTTCGGCCAACGCGCGTCCGACCTGCGCGTCGTCGTAGGGGAAGGCGTAGTCGAGCATCCAGTTCCCGCTCTCGTCCCCGCCGGCGAGGTCGAGGGCGTCCACGCCGGCGTAGTACGAGGGGTCGCGGGTCTGCCACTGGTGGAAGTGCTCGTGCAGCACCATCAGCACCCAGCGCGCTGACGACAGGCCAGTGGCCGCGGGAGTTCCGACGACGATGGTCGGAGTCCCACCGAAGGCGGGGAAGGTCGCGCGCAGGGCGGTGTCGTAGACCCGCGGGCGGATCCAGAGTCGGGAGTCGAAGAGGGTGCTGGCGCCGAGGTTCTCGAAGCCTGCCTCCAGTAGGTGCTTGTCCGCGCCCACTTCTGCACTCGAGAACAGGAGCTCGTCCTCCGCGCGCACGAGCAAGAGCTCGAAGGGCGCGTCGTGCCAGCCTGGCCACAGCTCCGCGCCAATGGCGCGCGAGAGCCATGCCACCTGGTTCAGGTCGCGCAGGAGGTCGGGCTCGATCCAGTCGGCCTCGTCGGTGGCGGCGGACGGGAGTGTCAGGGCGAGGGTCAGGAGGGCGGCGTGCATCCCCGCTCCTACGCACTCCGGCCGATCTTGTTTGCCTCCGGAGAGCTCCGGAGCACGCTGCTCCGTCGGCGCTTTTTTTCGAGGTTCCTGTCCGCTGCGCCGGCCTGGGCTCACCTCGGGAGTCCCCCGACCCCAATCGACGAGCCGGGGGGCCCCAATCCTCTGGAGGGCCCCATATGCATTTCCACCGTCCGCTCTCGACGACCCTGGCCGTAGCCGCGCTCACGAGCATGGCCGCAGCCCAGGTCACCTTCACCATCGACAACCACGGCCCGACCATCGCGGTGCCGGACCTCTACAGCGGCTTCCCGATCACGGAAGGCGACATCCTGACCCCCGGGACCGCGGCCGCCTTTGGCCCCAACCCGCCGGCCCTGGGACCCCTGGCGGCACCGGGCATCGTGATCAGCGCCGGCTTCGGGCCCCCGGCGCCCGGCCTGGGTCTGGCGGCCCACGGCCCCTGTGCAGGGCACGCGCCCGGCATGCTCTGTCCGATCGAGGTCGACGCCCTGTCCTACGGCTTCGAGTTCCCGATCCCCGCAGGCGCCACGCCCCCGGGCTTCTACTGGTTCTCGGTCGACGAGTACGCCGTGGGCTTCCCGGTCCCCGCTCCGCCGAACGTGGCCAGCGAGGGGGCCTTCGGGCCCGAGTTCGAGGGCTCGGCCGACATCTTCGTCGACCACGGCGTGCCCTTCGGCGGTCCCTACCCGCCCTTCGCCTTCCCGCCGGCGAACACCGCGGCCATCGACGGCAACGGGTTGCCGAACACGGGCGGCTTCGCCTACCCGGGCCTGGGCCTGTTCGAGCCCGACTTCCCGATCGTACCGCCCGACCTGGGTGACAACGTCGACGGCATCGACGTGGACGGTCCGCCCATCCTCCCCGGCGCCGCGCCGGCCGCCGTGTACTTCTCCCTCGACGCGGGCTTCATCGATCCGATCAACGGCTTTCCGCTGACCGGTGCGGCCGCGTTCCACGGCTTCTCCGGGAGTGACGTGCTCGTCAGCCCGATCGGCGGTCCGCCGGGCGTCTTCGCTCCGGCGCCGTTCCTGGGCCTGGACCTCATCGCGGGCTTCGACAGCGACGACCTGGACGCCCTGGCCCTGGCCGAGAATGGCACGGGCGTGTACGAGCCCTCGATGGTGCCCTACGACTGGGTCGGCGGCGGCACCGACATGCTGCTCTTCTCGGTGCGTCGCGGCTCGGCCGTGATCGGCTTCCCGGACAGCATCTTCGGCATCCCGATCGAAGAGGGCGACATCCTGACCACGCCCCTGCCCCCGGCCCTGGGCGGCGTCTCGCCCTTCCCGGGCATCTTCATGGCGGCCGAGAACCTGGGGCTCGCCACGGCGCGCTCCTTCGGCGCCCTGGGCGACGATCTCGACGCCCTCGACATCTCGCGCATGCCGGTCACGGACTGCAACGGGAACGGGATCGAGGACGCCCTCGACATCGCCCTTGGCGGCGCGCCCGACTGCAACATGAACGGCATCCCGGACTTCTGCGAGCCGGGCGACTGCGACGGCGACGGCGTCCTCGACGTGTGCGAGCCGGACTGTGACGGCGACGGCATCCCCGACGACTGCGAGCCGGACTGTGATGGCGATGGCCTGCCCGACGACTGCGAGGTCGACTGCGACGGCAACGGCATCCCGGACGACTGCGAGTTCGTCGACTGCAACGGCAACGGCGTGCACGACCCCTGTGACATCCTGTCCGGGTTCAGCTCGGACTGTGACGGCAACGGCGTCCCGGACGAGTGCGACCCCGACTGTGACGGCGACGGGATCCCCGACGCGTGTGAGCCGGACTGCGACGGCAACGGCGTGCCCGACGACTGTGAGGCGGACTGCGACGGCAACGGCATCGCCGACGTCTGCGAGCTGGTCGACTGCAACGGCAACGGTGTGCACGACCCCTGCGACATCCTGTCCGGGGCCAGCTCGGACTGTGACGGCAACGGCATCCCGGACGAGTGCGACCCCGACTGCGACAGCGACGGCATCCCGGATGCGTGTGAGCCGGACTGCGACGGCAACGGCGTGCCCGACGACTGTGAGGTCGACTGCGACGGCAACGGCATCGCCGATGTGTGCGAGTTCGTCGACTGCAACGTGAACGGCGTGCACGACCCCTGAGACAT
>JAJFFA010000309.1 GCA_021776885.1 Planctomycetota bacterium | reverse complement strand
CCTGGTGGACTCCGCCCGGCTGCCGGGCCTCGACTCGGACGACCCTGTCGGTCGCGCGGACGGCTACACGGTCCAGGCCTTCAGCTTCCTCTACTGCACCCGCGAGACGGCGCCCGGGCTGACCCTCGAGTTCCTCGAGCGCTACGCGCCTTGCACCTCGCGCTCGCTGCACCCCGCGCCCGTGGCCAGCTTCCAGCTGCAGGGCGTCCTGCCCGGCGCGAGCAGCCCGGGCAACCTGGCCTGCTACACCATCACCATCGACCTGTCCGCAACGCCGCAGGTCTTCGTCCTCGGCGCCGACGGCGCGGACGGCGGCTTCGACGGCGACCCGGACCTCGACTCCTTCGGCCTGGCGTGGCACTTCACGGGCAAGGCCTCGACCCTGATGATGGCCAGCGGGGTCGCGCCGGGCACGGACGACCAGGTGCGCTTCGATGGACTGGGCGGCACAGCGAGCTTCTGCCAGGCCCTCGGCGGACCGGAGTCCTTCCCGATGCTCGCCCTGCACGGTCCCGCGGGAGCGCTCGAGCGCGGCACCCTCGCCTGCCTCTCGAACCCCACCAGCCTCGGGCGCCGGGCCGAGCTCTCCGTCCACGGCAGCGACGTCGCGGCGGACGCCCGCCTGCGCCTCGTCGCCCAGCCCGTGCCCCCCGGCGCAGGCCTGTTCTTCTTCGGCGCCCCCACGGCCAGCACGGGCTTCGGCGAGGGTCGCCGCTGCGTCGCCGGCAGCGTGCGCCGCGTACAGCCCGGCGCCAGCTCCAGCGGCGAGCTCGCCACGCGCCTCCTGGACTTCAGCGCCGCCTACGCGTCGGGCATCACGGCCGGCAGCACCCTCGCATTCCAGTACTGGTTCCGCGACGCGGCCGCGGGCGACCTGGACGGCGACGGCGTGGTCGAGGGCTTCTCGACCTCGAACGCGGTCGCAGTCGACTTCCTCTGAGGATCGTGGCAACGGCCGGGGCGGACGAAGCCCGCCTCGCAGCCTCCGGTGTCATCCGCCCCGCCCGCATTCGAAGCACCGCAGTGCGACCTGTGCAGCTCGGAAACTTCCTGGTAGGGAGGAAGGGACCGCCTCACAGTAGCGGCGCGTCACGACGTCCGGTATGCGGGGTTCTCTCAGGACCTGGCCGAGCTCTCCGCATGTGTCCCGTGGGGTCCGGAAACCCGGCCGGCGCGCTCATGGGGTGGTTGGCGGCCATCACCCTGCCGCCCGGTGGTAGCACCTCAGCAGGCCGCCGAGGCGCTCGTCGCAGCGAAGCTCGCGTTCGCGCAGGTGCTCCAAGGGCCGCTGGATTGCCCGTTCCCGCCATGCGTGCGAAGCTTGCAAGGCAATCCCCCAGTTCGGACCTCCACCCGAACGATCCCCCACCCGCGCCTCGGCGCGGACGAATCTCATGACCCCCAAACGCACTGCCTGCCTCATCGCCTTCGGTCTCTTGGGTTCGACCCAAGGTCCGCTCTCCACCAGCGCCGCCCAGAGCGCGGCCGCCCAGCTGCCCGAGTTCGTGCAGATCTCCGGCGAGCGCGAGTTCACCGGGCGCATGATCGCGCGGCCCCTACAGGCCGACACCCTCCAGGCCCAAGGCCTCTCGCCCGAAGCCGCCCGCGATCGCCTTGCGACCGCGCGACTGGAGATGACCCGCTTCCAGGTCCAGAGCCACGTGCCCCAGACCGACGAGTACATCTTCGAGATCCCGGTCGGCGCGGCGGAGGGCGAGGTCGCCGTTGCGCTGATGGCGACCGACGCCTTCCAGTACGTCGAGCCCGACTGGCTCGTGTATCCGATCGTGTGCTCCAACGATCAGTTCCTGGGGCTCTCGTGGCAGCACACCGCGATGCGCTCCTGCGACGCGTGGGACATCCACACCGGGAACCCGTCGGTCTCGATCGGGATCTGCGACACGGGCGTGCTCACCACGCAAGACGACCTGCAGCTCCATCGCCTCGAGGGCTACAACGCCGTCAACCAGCTCTGGGAGTCGCAGGGCGGGGACATCTCCCCGGTGCATCCCCACGGCACGCAAACCACCGGCTGCGCCGCAGCCAACGGTGACAACAGCGTCGGCGTCTCGGGCATCGGCTGGAACCTCAGCCACCGCATGATGCGCGTCTCGAACCAGTCTTCGGGCAGCGCCCCGATCAGCACGCTGCAGCACGCCGCACGCACGTCGATCGAGGCGGGTGACAAGGTGGCGAGCGTCAGCTACTCGGGCCCCGACTCGAACTCGAACCTGACGACGGCGAGCTACATCAAGTCGATCGGTGGGCTGCTCTGCTGGGCCGCGGGCAACGACTCGCGCAACCTGACCCTGGGCAACCGTGACGCGGACGACCTGATCGTGGTCGGCGCGACCGCAGAGAACGAGACCTTGGCCTCCTTCTCCGCCTTCGGTCAGTTCGTCGACGTCACCGCCCCCGGCGAATCCGTGGCGACGACCCACAGCTCTTCGAACTCGGCCTACGTCTACGCCTCGGGTACGAGCTTCGCTTGCCCCATCGCGGCGGGACTGTGCGCCCTGATCTGGTCCGCGGACCCGTCCCTCACGCCCGATGCCGTCGAGTCGATCCTGAAGCAGGGTGCCACCGACCTCGGCGCCTCCGGCACCGACAACACCTACGGCCACGGCCGCATCGACAGCCTCGGCTCATTGAACCTCGTCGGCGGCGGCGGTCCGAACCCGCCGGTGTCCGACTTCACGGGCTCCCCGACCTCTGGCAGCGTCCCGTTGAACGTCTCGTTCAACGACTCCTCGACGAAGTCGCCCACGAGCTGGAGCTGGACCTT
>JAJFFA010000308.1 GCA_021776885.1 Planctomycetota bacterium | reverse complement strand
ACCGGGCGGGCGCCGAAGTAGGCGTAGCGTGCCTCGACCGCGTCGGCGAAGAGCTCGAAGTCGCCCTGGAAGTCCGCCTTGGTGCGCATGCCCAGGTCCTCGATGCTGAAGCCCTGGACGCAGTAGCTGGCGGTCACGGTGCCGTACAGCATCGCCTTGCGCAGGTTGGGCGAGGCCGTCTTGCCCGTCGCCGCCAGGCAGCCCATGAAGCCGCCGGCGAAGGCGTCCCCCGCTCCCGTCGGATCGATCACCTTCGTCACCGGGTAGGCCGGGAGCGAGAAGTGGGCGTCCTCCCCCATCAGGAAGGCGCCGTGCTCGCCCTTCTTGAGGATCACGTAGCGCGGGCCCATGCCCAGGACGTGCTGCGCCGCCTTGATCAGATTGGACTCCCCCGAGAGCATGCGCGCCTCCTCGTCATTGAGGACGACGCCGTCGATGCGCCGCAGGAGAGCTTCGAGCTCGTCCCGCGCCGTGTCGATCCACAGGTTCATCGTGTCCGCCACGACGAACTTGGGTGCCGTGACCTGCTCCAGCGCCTTGCCCTGGATGGCGGGGTGAGCGTTGGCCAGGAAGACGAACTCCGAGGCCTGGAAGGCCTCGGGCACCTTGGGGTCGAAGCTCTCGAAGACGTTCAGCTCGGTGAAGGTCGTGTGACGCGTGTTCCAGTCGGGCTCGTAGCGGCCGCCCCAGCGGAACGTCTTGCCGTTGGCGACCTCGACCCCGTCCGTGTCGATGTCCCGGGAGCGCAACCCGGCCAGATCCTCACCCCGGAAGTCCGTGCCGACCACGCCGACCAGGCGCGTGGGCGCGAAGACCGAGGAGGCCACCGCGAAGTAGACCGCCGAGCCGCCGAGGATGTCCTCGCGCTTGTCGAACTGGGTCTCGACGGTGTCGTAGGCCAGGGTTCCGATCACGAGCAAGGACATGGGCGCATTCCGGGCTGGGGCAGGCAGTGGGCTCCGGGCAAACAGACGGCCCGGGGCGAAGCCGCGGATTGGAACGCCCGCGGCAAGCGTTGTCCAGGGCTAGGCCGGCCTGGCTCGAACTAGAAGGAACTAGCCCGGAGGGTCGGTCTCGAGGGCCACCCGCGTCTCGCGCACGTCCTCGCGCACCTGGCGCCCGCCGGGCAAGAACAGGGTCAGGCCACCGGTGACCCCCAGGCCCATGTAGCACAGGCGGTAGGTCACGCTCGTGGCGACCCCCAGGGTCGCGGGGCGTCCGAGCATCTTGAACAGGGTGCCGAAGATCGCCTCGCCCACGCCCCAGCCGCCGGGAGCCAGGGGCACGGAAGAGAGGGTGTTCGCCACGCTGGCCACGGACAGCATCTCGAGGAAGGTGATGTCCGAGCCGAAGGCCAGGGCGACCCCGTGGGCGGCCGCCGTGTTGGCCAGGTGGTTGACCACCGAGAGCCCCACCGCCAGGCCGATCTGCAGCGGGTGGCGCGCGTAGACCTTGGCCGCCGCGTCGAGCTTCTGCAGCCGCTCCGCCTGGGGCAGGCGCGCGACGATAGCGTCGAAGCGCGTCAGGCGCCGCACGGTCGGATTGAGGAACGCGACCAGGCCCGTGACGATCCCGAGCAGCACCAGGGACACCGGCAGCCGCAGCTCGGCCAGGCGCTCGCCCGTCGCGAAGATCACCACCGCGGCCATGGCGATCAGGGTCAGCACGCCGATCAAGCGGTCGACGACCACGGACATCAGGGCGTCCGCGCGCTGGTCCGGGTGCTCGCGCACCGCGAGCACCCCGCGCATCAGGTCGCCGCCGGTCAGACCGGGCACCACCAGGTTGAAGAACAGGCCGACGTAGGTCAGGCGCAGGGCCGAGAGGTAGGGCGTGCCGCAGCCCGCCACCCCCAGGAGTCGCCACCAGCGCGTGGCGCAGATCAGGGTCGACAGCACGAGGAAGCCGAAGGCCGACAGCACCCCGCGGGCGTCCAGGTCCGAGAAGGCCCGGGGCATCCCCGGTTGCCAAGCGAACTCGCCCTCGACCCGCTCCAGCGCTGCGCCCTGCACCGCTCGCGGCCCATCGGGCCCGACCTCGAAGGGCGGCGTGCGCAGCGCGGCCTTGTCCACCTCGACCAGGCCCCCGAGCCGCAGGGCCGACTCGAGGGCGCCCCCCTCCTCGGCCGCCGGGAAGGCCTGGCCGGGCTCGAACTCGAAGCGCGCGAGGTCCCCCTTCCACTCCCCGACGACGCGACCGCGGAAGCTCGTCCCATCGATGTCGAGGGAGTCGCGCCACGGCACGCTGGTCGCAACCCAGGCCAGGAGCGCGATGGCGACGAGGACGCGCGCGAGGGTGAAGAACCCCGCGCGCCAGGATCTGGCCTTGGCGCTCACGGCTGGGGCTCGTCCTCGGGCGGGGCGCCCTCGAGAGCGCGCAGCTCGGCGAGCTCGCGCGGCGCCCACACGTCCCACCAGGCCTGCCAGTCCTCGAGGCGCAGGCTCTCGAAGCCGGCGTCCGAGACCCGCGAGAGGGCCAGCATGGCCGCGATGCGGGTGCGGTCCGGGAAGAGGGTGTAGTCGATCGCGATCTGGGTCATCGCCCGCAGCTGGGTCAGCCGCATGCGTCGCCCCGCCAGCTCGCTCGGATCCGCGGGCAGGCCGCGCTCACGCACCAGGTCGAGGACACGCACGTACACGACTTCGTCCTGCGGCCACTGCTCGCTCAAGCCGAAGGGCACGACCTCCCCCTCCCGCGGCGGGCGGCCGTCGAGGGCCTCGATCGCGGCGGCCAGGAAGGGCGCGCCAAAGGCGTCCGTGCAGGCCTCGAAGGCCGCGGCCCGGGGCAGGGCCTCGCGGTCGCGCAGGCCGTGGGCCAGGGCCAGGGCGCACAGGCGCCCCTCCACGCGGCGCGCCAGGGCGAGCAGGGGGCCGAAGCGCCCGGGATCGCGTCGGGCGCGGGGCACCAGCGCCGCGACCACCTTGAGCACGCGGCGCCCGCCCTCGAGGTCGTACTCCATCCCCGCCAGCAGGGCGCAGGAGGCCTCGAAGTCGGCGCGCGCCGTGGCATCGTCCGCGCCATCGAGCAGGGCGCGGGCGGAGCGCGCCAGGTCCGCGACGGCCTCCGAGAGCTCGGGCGGGTTGGCGGCGCGGGCGGGGTCGGGCACCGGGCCGTCGAGCTCATAGGCCGCGGCGCGCCGGCCAAGGACCAGGAGCGCCCGCTCGCGGGTCAGGATCGAGGGGTCCTGGACGGCCAGCCACGAGCACAGGCGCACCTGGTCGGTGGCCAGGGCCGAGCCCGGATCCCGGGGACCGGTGGCGATCAGGAGGGCGTCGAGGCAGGCCTCCGAGGGGTCGTCCACGCGCTCGAGGTCGGGCTCGCC
>JAJFFA010000307.1 GCA_021776885.1 Planctomycetota bacterium | reverse complement strand
CTGGATGCGCCAGCCCGCGTGCCAGCGCACGTCGGCCCACAGCTGGCGGCCGCCCAGGGTCGGGAGGGTCAGGTTGTAGCGCTCGCCCGGCAGCGAGCCGCCGCTGCAGGCGAGGACGGCGCCGAGGGTCAGGGCCAGGGCCAGGAGGGCGAGGGTTCTGGGGCGCGGCATACCCCAAGGAATACGGCGTGCAGGGCGCGCAGGCCGCTCAATTGCGGTGAGTGGCGCGCTTCGCCGCGCTGATCAATCGCAGAAGCGCACGCGCAGGGCGTCGCTCAGGTTGAAGCCGCTCCCGCCCGGCCCCGCGGGATCGCGGAAGAAGAACTGGAAGTAGGTCAGCGTGCCCGGCGTGGTGGGGGCGCCCCCCGGCTGGGTCAGGGTCGTGGTGTCGAGGGCGACCCGGGCCTGCCCCTGGGCGTCGGTGGTCAGGGGCGCGAGGCGCCTGACCTGGCCCGAGATGCAGCGCGTTCCGTCGCCGAAGGGCGAGCTGGCGGGGCTCGAGCCGTAGAAGAAGAGACCGTTGCGGCCCGCCGGCATGGCGCTGGCGACGAGGGTCAGGTCGTTGGCGGACAGACGCACGCTGCCCAGGGTCGAGAGGACGGCGGGCTGGCCGGAGGAGTTGGCGCTGCTCTCGCAGACGCCCGCGACGAAGCACTCGCACTCGTCCGGGAAGCCGTTTCCGTTGGCGTCGGGGCTGGTCATCGCCGCCAGGTCGTCGGGGTCGGGGACGAGGTTGTCGTTGCAGTCCGCGGAGGAGAAGGCGCCCATGTCGGCCCGCGAGCCGTCCAGGTCCCGCGGCGCGTTGGGGTTGCCCGCATCGATGCAGGGCGAGTCCAGGAGCAGGTGGAAGTCTCCGCCGCCGCTGTCGACGAAGCGCGCGCCCGCGTCGATGTTGCCCTGGCCCGCGAGGCCGCCCTCGATGTTCGAGTAGGTCGCCGTCGTCGCGCCGCCCGCGTTCTCGGCATGGCCGCGGACGATGCTCGAGTCCAGGGCGCAGTCGAGGGCGCCCTGGGCGGTGAGCCCGCGGTTCCCGAAGATCGTGCAGCGCACGACGCTCGCCCCGGAGACCCCCGCCCCGAGGTCGGCCTCGTTGTCGTACACGACGCAGTGCTCGAGGCTGGAGGGGTGCGACGCCCGGCCGTAGACGCCGCCGCCCTCGCTGGGCGTGAACATGGGGGTCTGGGCCTCGTTGCCGAAGACCGCGCAGGCCACCAGGCTCGAGTGGAAGGCGCCGCCACCGAAGCCGGCGTCGGGTGCGGACTCGACGTCGTAGACGATGTTCTGGGCCAGGAGGCTGCGCTCGATGTGGCAGCGGTTCACGCCGCCGCCGGCGGAGGAGACGTTGCCGATCACGGCGCAGTCGAGCAGGGTCGCGTTGTAGGCGCCGCCGCCGAAGCCGTCCTCGCCCGTGTAGCCCAGCCCGAAGTTGCCGATCAGCTGGCAGCGCACGAGGACGGTGGGGAAGGGCGCGCTGGAGCCGTCGACCGCGCCGCCGAACTGGCCCCAGTTGGCCTCGAAGAGCGAGTCCTCGACCCGCGCCGGGCCGGAGATGCCGCCGCCGCGGGCGGCGAGGTTGCCGCTGAAGACGCAGGCTCGGAAGAGCGGGGCGCTCTCCTGCGAGTAGACGCCGCCGCCCGAGAAGGGGTGCACGAAGGTGGGCAGGTTCTGGTTGCCGTTGCCCAGGAAGGAGCAGCCCTCGAAGAGGGGTGACCCGCCGATCAGGGCCACGCCGCCGCCCTGGCCCGCGGAGTTGTCGCGGAACTCGCAGTCGATGAAATGGGCGGAGGAGCGCTGCAGGAACGCGCCGCCGCCGAAGTCGGGCACCGGGTTGCGCTGGGTCTCGACCAGGAGGCAGTCGATGATCGTGGGCGAGGCGCCCAGGGCGATCAGTCCGCCCCCGGCGGGGCGCAGGCTGACGCCGATCAGGACCGGGGTGCCAGAGCCGTTGCGCAGGGTCAGGCCCTCGAGGGAGGACGTGGGGCCCTCGCCGCTCTGGAAGACGACGCAGCTGCCCTGGCGCTCGGCGTCGACGATCGTGGCCAGGGCCCCCTGGGTCGAGACGACCCGCACTGCCTTGCCCAGGAAGTCGACGTCGTGCTCGAGGTAGGTCCCCGGCCGCACGTTCAGGGTGTCGCCGTCGACGGTGCTGGCCGCGGCCAGGGCGAAGCCCAGCTCGGTGTACGGGTCGCCGAAGCTGCCGCTGCCGGGGGCGCTGCCCGCGGCGTCGACCCACCAGGTGGTCTGAGCCGGGGCGAGGCTGGCCAGGAGCAGGGCGATCGTGGCGCGCAGCGGGAGCTGGATTCGGAGCATGGCAGGGGGGTGCGAGGGAAGCGGGGCCCTCGAATCTACCAACCGGACCCGAGCCGGGGCCCCGAGCCCGCGCGCCGGAGCTATCCTGCGGCTACACCGCAGCCCCGAGCCCACGCGTCCCCATGCAAGTCCTGCTGCTCTGCCTCGCCCTCGCCCAGCCCTCGGACGCCGCCCTGCGCGGCCTCGATCCGGTCGCCCTGTCAGGCGGGAGAGAGGCCCCCGGGCGGGAGGACCTGGAGCTCTCGTACGGGGGCTATTCCTACCGCTTCGAGACGCCCGATAGCCGCGAGCGCTTCCTCGAGCAGCCGCAGCGCTGGGCGATCCAGTGGGGCGGAGCGTGCGGGCGCATGGGACCCCTGTCGGGGCTCGGGGACGCGCAGCGCTTCGCCGTCCACGGCGGGCGCATCTTCCTCTTTGCTTCGGACGGCTGCCGAGACCACTTCCTGAGCGCTCCAGAGCCCTTCGTCGAGACCCCGCCCCGCGCGCCGCAGCCGAGCGACGCGGAGCGCGCGGAGGGTGCGCGCCTGGTTGCGAGGGCGGCCCGGGCCCACGGGTTGGGCGACGAGGGGTTGACGGGCGTCCTGCGCTTCGAGCTGACGGCCTTGCAGCAGGGCTGGACGACCCGACGCCAGCTGGTCTGCGACGGGCGCGGCCGCTCCGAGCGTCGCGTGCACTACACGCCCCCGGCGGACGCGACCGACGAGGAAGTGCTCGAGTCGCGCTGGGTCGTGGGCGACGACTCGTTCAAGGTCTGGGCCGGGGAGGTCACGGACATGGGCTCCGCCGCGCGCGCCGACGCGCTGCGCCAGACTCTGCGCGAGCCCCTGGCGCTCCTTGCGCTGGCCTCGCGCGACGACTTCATCGCGCTACCCGTCGAGGGAGCGCAGGCGCGGGCCGTGGTGGTGTACGTCGCGGGCCTGACCAGCACCTTGCAGCTGGACGCGGAGACCGGGCGGGTCCTGGCCCTGTCCTGGCGCGGCCGCCTGAACGACGGGGCGGCGCGCGATGTGCGCGAGGTCCTCGACGACTTCCGTGAGGTGGACGGTCTGCTCGTGCCCTTCGCCCGTGAGGTGACCCTGGACGGCCGACGGTCGGACAGCTCTTCGGTGACCTGGGAGAGCGTCGAGCGCCTGGAGGCGGCCCCGGCGGGGTCGTTCGAGCGCCGATGATCGCCCTGGCCCTCCTGGCGCTCCTGCAGGCAACGCCGCAGCTCCTGCCCGAGGCGACCCCTGTGCCCGATGCTGGGCCCGATGCTGGGCCCGATGCTGGGCCCGATGCTGGGCCTGGCCGGGGCGCGGCCTGGACCTTCGAGCGCCTCGAATTCCCCCTGGAGTTCGCGCCGGACCTGGACTTCGACGGCTTCGAGGAGCTGCGCTTCGCGCCCGGGATGTTCGACGCCGAGTCGCCCGGCTACTTCTCCTACGTGATGGCGCTGCGCCTGGAGGGCGAGCTCGAGGTCGGCGTGGACTTCCTCGAAGCGTTCTTCACGAGCTACTACGGGGGGCTCTGCGCTGCCGTGGGCGAGTCGCGCGGACTCGAGATCGAGGAGGACGCGATCCGTGTGCGCGCCGAACCCGGAGGCGCGGGCTACATCGTGCGGGCGGACCTGATCGACGTGTTCGTGACCAGCGAGCCCCTGTCCCTGACCCTGGACCTGGCCCTGCGGGCCGGGGAGGGTCGGACCGATCTCATGGCGCGGGTCTCAGCGGCCGAGCCGGGTGCGCAGGTCTGGTCCGAGCTGCGTCGGGTCGCAGCGCCGTGGTGGGCAGGGGGCGCTCCCGCGGTGCTGCTCAACCATCTCTACTTCGTCGCGGACGCCGAGACCTACGCCGCCATCGCGGCCTCGGACTTCCTGAACACGGGCTTCGCGGCGCGTGAGGAGCGCACCACGGTGCGCACGGACCTGACCTACACCGGGCAGTATTTCTACGCCCGCAACACCTACTTCGAGTTCCTCTCGGCGGACGCGGACGCGGGCTTCCCGGCGGGCAAGACCGGGGTCGCCTTCGGCTTCGAGCAGCCGGGCGCCACGCAGCGCGTCGCCGCGGGCCTGCGGGCCGCGGGCATCGAGAGCTTCCCCGCCCAGGTCACGCGCGAGCTCGAGGGCGAGGCCCTGCCCTGGTTCGACATGCTTGGCATCTGGGTGCCGGAGACAGCGGGGGTCAGCCTCTTCAGCCTCGAGTACGCGCCCGCCTTCCTGGAGCGCTGGCACCCCGACCTGGCGCCGCCGGCGACGGACATCTCGCGCGGGGCCATCCTGACCCGCTACGCGGCGGCCCTCGACACGCCCCACGCGGAAACGCTCCTGGGCGACGTCGTCGAGCTGCGCCTCGATGTGGGCGCCGGGGAGCGCGCCCACCTGCAGCGCCTGGCCCAGGTCTTCGGCTACGGGCGGGTCGAGGACGGCCCGCGCACCACCCTCGAGGGCCCGGGCTACCGCCTCGTCGTGCGCGAGGTCGAGGGGCGCGCCGCGGGCCGCCTGACCGGCTTCAGCGCCACCCTGACGCGCCCCGTGACGGCCCGCAGCCTGAACCTCGGACAACTCCGGGTCGAGGTCGAAGGAACGCGCGTCGCCTTCGACATGTCCACGGATCGTTGAGC
>JAJFFA010000306.1 GCA_021776885.1 Planctomycetota bacterium | reverse complement strand
GGGGGGCAGCGCCGCGGTGCTACAGCAGGCCTCCACCCGGCCGGGCTCGTTCGACGTCTTCGAGCAGTGGTCGAACACGGTGCCCATCCTGTGGCAGGCCGGGGCGATCGAGTCCATCGAGACCGAGCGCATCGAGGCCTGGGACGAGGTCAACGACCTGGCGAAGACCGGGCGCCTTTCCGCGCTGGATCGCCTGGGGCGCGGCGACTCGCCGCACCGCATGCTGCACGTGCAGCCCGACGGCTCCCTCGGCTCGCAGGCCGCGCCGCGCGTCAGCTTCCTGCCCTACGTCCACAACGTCGACTCGTTCGGCTACTGCACTTCGGTCGTTCCCGAGGGCGAGCCCTACGCGACCGAGAGCTGGGGCTGGCTGCTCGATGAGCGCTGGAAGGGTCGCGTCGCGCTCGTCAACGAGCCGACGATCGGTCTGTTCGACGCCGCCCTCGCCGTCCAGGCCAAGGGGCTGATGGAGTTCGAGGACATCGGCGCACTCAGCCGCGACGAGATCGACGCACTGTTCGAGATCCTGGTCGAGAAGAGGCGCCAGGGCCACTTCTGCGGCGTCTGGAACTCGGTCCCCCAGTCCGTCGACTTCGTGCGTACGGGGCGCGCCGTCATCTCGAGCATGTTCTCGCCGGCCGTCACGCGCCTCAACTCCATGGGCATCGACGTCGCCTACGCCGCGCCGCGCGAGGGCTACCGCGCCTGGCACGGCGTCATGTGCCTGTCGTCCCAGATTGCGGACGAGACGCGCGACGCGGCCTACCGCTTCCTGAACTGGTGGCTCGACGGCTGGGCCGGGGCCTTCATCGCGCGCCAGGGCTACTACATCTCGGTCCCCGAACGCGCCCGCCGGCACATGGCCGCCGAAGAGTGGGACTTCTGGTACGAGGGCCAGCCCGCCGCCCGCGACCTGCCGGGCACCGACGGACGCATCGCAGTCCGCGCCGGCGCAGTGCGTCGCGGAGGCCCGTACACGCAGCGCTTCGCCAACGTCGCCGTCTGGAACACGGTGATGGACACCTACGAGTACAGCATGCTGCGCTGGCACGAGTTCCTGACGGCCTGAGGCATGCAGCGCAGCTCACCCAAGGGGAGAAAACGCCCCCTCGCCCACGCGAGCCTGTCGACCAAGATCGCCCTCGGGTTCGCGGCCGTGCTCGTGCTGCACGTCTCCGTCGCCGTGCTCTCCCACTTCGGGCTCGACCGCGCGCGCGAGGACCTCGGGGACTTCGACCAGGGTCGGCGCATGGCCGTGCGCATGGTCGAGATCGACCGCCTGGTCGGTGAACTCGAACGCAACGTCCAGGCCTACACGCACACGGGCCATCAGAGCCTCGGGGCGCGCATCGAGGCGACCTACGACCAGCTCGTCTTCGAGCTCGATGCGTCGCGCGCCCTGACGACTCCGGCCGACGCCGAGAAGCTGGGGTCGATGCTGGGCACCCTGGCCCGCTACCACGATCAGTTTGCCTCCGCGCGCCTGGACCTGGCCCGTCGCCGAAACCTGCTGGACGTCGAACTCCCCGAGCGCGCCCTCGAGGCCCGCTCGGCGCTCGCCTCCATGGTCCAGGAGGCGCGCCTCGGCGGGGACGAGCGCGGAGTCGAGCTCGGGCAGCTCGCGCAATACGAGTTCGAGATCGCCCAGAACCTGGTTCAGTCGTACGTCCACCGCTTCGACTCGGCCGCGATCCAGGAGGCGCGCGAGCGCATCGACGCGGCCCTCGAGCTGTTGATCCGGACCGAACCGCCGGCGCCGCCCTTCGAGACCGGCGAGCCGCGCGAGCGCGTGCTCGAGTCGCTCCCCGCCTACCGCGCACTGACCCTCGCGCTGGTCCAGTCGACCCGCGGCTATCTGCACCTGGTCAAGGTCGTCATGGCCGGCGAAGCACAGGAGTTCCTGTACGAGTCGAGCCTGATGCGCCAGTCGCACCTCGAGCGCCTCGACGAGCTGCTGATGAAGATCGAGCGCGATCAGCGCCGCTTCCAGCGTCGCAGTCTGATCATCTCGATCATCACCATCGCCCTGGGCATGATCGCGAGCTCGGCGATCGGGCGCAGCGTCGTCACGCCCCTGCGCGCGATCACCGCGACCCTGATGCGCCTCGCTAGCGGCAGCCACTCCATCGAGATCCCCGGTCGCGACCGCAGCGACGAGATCGGCGACATGGCCCAGGCGGCGCAGGTCTTCCACGAACGCAACCAGGAGACGAAGACCCTGCTCGAGGAGACGCGACGCATGGCCCGCCGCCACGAACAGGTGATCGCCGACCTCGAGGAGACCAACCGCGATCTGGACAACTTCGCGTACGTCGCCTCGCACGACCTGAAGGCGCCGCTGCGCTCGATCATCAGCCTGGCGGAGTGGATCGAGGAGGACTCCCTGGGTCGCCTGCCCCAGGAGGCCATGGCCCACCTGCACGCTCTGCGTCAGCGCACCCTGCGCATGGGCCGCCTGCTCGAGGATCTCCTGGCCTACTCGCGCGCCGGGCGCGCCGAGCTGCAGGTCGAGACCTTCGACGTGCTCGAGGTCGCCCACGACGTGGTGCACCTCCTGGCGCCGCCCGCGAACATCAAGATCCGCATCGAGGGTGACCGCGCCCAGCTGAACAGCGCACGCGTCGCGTTCGAACAGGTACTGACCAACCTGATCGGCAACTCGATCAAGCACCACGATCGCGCCCACGGCTCGGTGAGCGTCGACATCGCGGCCGAAGCGGCGGGCGTGCGCCTTGTGGTGCGGGACGATGGTCCCGGCATCTCGGCCGAGTACCACGACCTGATCTTCGAGGTCTTCAAGACCCTGCGCCGGCGCGACGAAGTCGAAGCCAGCGGCATGGGCCTCGCGATCGTGCGCAAGTTGATCGAGCGCTACGACGCGACGATCGAAGTCGACTCCGGCCAGGGCCGGCGAGGCGCGAGCTTCATCGTCACCTGGCCCTCCCTCCCCCACGAACTCTCACCCCAGCCGCCCTCCCCGGACCTTGAAAGAAGCCATGCAACTCAATCTGGATGACCCGAAGGCCCTGCCTCGCCTGCTCCTCGTCGAGGACGACGACATCGACGCGATGGCCATCGAGCGCGCCCTCGAACGCAACAACCTCGAGGTCGACTTCGAACGCGCCGTCAACGGTCGCGACGCCCTGACCAAGCTGCGCGCCCGCAGCGGCGCGTGCCTGATCGTCCTCGACCTGAAAATGCCGCGCATGAACGGCCTGCAGTTCCTGGAGGAGCTGCGCAACGACGAGAGTCTGCATCGCTGCGTCGTGATCGTGCTGACCACCTCGCGTGCCGAGAGCGACGTCGACGCGGCCTACGCACAGCACGCCGCGGGCTATGTGGTCAAGGAGCTCGAGACGCACCAGCTCGGGCACTTCGTCGAGCTGGTCTCGAACTACCTCAAGACGGTGCTCTTGCCCGATCCGCCGCGCAAGTAGCCCGAACCTCTCACCAGCTCCCAGGCTGGCACGCCGGGTCAGACCAGGCGCGTCAGGACCCGCGGCACGGACGGCCGCGGCTCGGCCTCGAGCAGCAGCGCTCGCTGCAGCAGCTCGAGCGCCTTCGGAAGTCCGCGGGCGTCACGATGATGGACCTCGGCCAGGGTCTCCCCGGCACGCACCGCCGCGCCCGTCTCGACGCACCACACCACCCCCACCGCAGGGTCGATCGAGTCGCCCAGGTGCGCACGGCCGCCGCCCAGGGCCGCCAGCGCCAGCCCCACGGAACGGCAATCGCGGAAGGCCAGGAAGCCCTCGCCCTGGGCCACGAGAGGCGCGACCTGCCCCGTGCGCGGCAAGCGCCCCGGATCCTCGACGCAGCCCGCGTCCCCGCCCTGGGCCTGCACCACCCGCGTGAAGCACTCGGCGGCGGATCCGTCGTCCAGGGCCGCGCCGATGCGCTCGACGCCCGCGCTCTGGTCTACGGCCAGACCGCAGGCCGCCAGCAGCTCGCCGCCGAGGGCGGTCACCAGCTCGCGCAGGTCGGCCGGGCCCGCGCCATGCAGACAGGCGATGCTCTCCTCGATCTCGAGCGCGTGCCCGACCGTCCGCCCCAGGGGTGAGTCCATCGACGTCTGCAGCACACGCGCGTCGAGGCCGAAGCCCCGCGCCAACGTGATCATGGTCTCGGCCAGCTCGCGCCCGCGCGCCTGGTCGGGGAAGAAGGCGCCCGACCCGAACTTCACGTCGAGCACCAGGGCATCGATGCCCTCGGCCAGCTTCTTCGAGAGGATCGAGCTCGCCACCAGCGGGATCGACTCGACCAGCCCGGTGGCGTCGCGCAGGGCGTAGAGCACCCGATCGGCCGGCACGAGGGTCTCGGTCTGCGCACCGAAGGCGCAGCCGAACTCCGCGACCATGCCGCAGAAGCGCTCCCGATCGAGCTCGGTCACGAGTCCAGGGATCGCCTCGAGCTTGTCGAGGGTGCCCCCCGTGTGCCCCAGGCCGCGGCCGGAGATCATGGGCACGGCGGCGCCACAGGCGGAGAGGGCCGGCGCCAGGGGAATCGAGACCTTGTCGCCGATGCCCCCGGTCGAGTGCTTGTCCACCTTGGGCCGCTCGAGGTGGCTGAAGTCGAGCACCTCGCCCGAGTGCAGCATCGCCCGCGTCCAGTGCTCGAGCTCCGTCGGCTCGAGGCCCACCAGGTAGATCGCCATCAAGAGCGCCGCCGTCTGGTGCTCGGGCACCTCGCCGCGCGCGATACCCGTGATCGCGGCGCGGATCTGGCCGGCGTCGAGGGCGTGTCCGTCGCGTTTCCTGCGCAGGATCTCGCGCAGGTCCATCAGCCGACGAGCTCGCTCAAGAAGGAGGTGCCCACCCCGCTCACGCCCTGGGGCTCGAGGCCGAAGGCCTCGGCCACGGTGGCACCCAGGTCGGCGAAGGTCGCTCGGGTCCCCAGGTCGACCCCGCGCGCCAGCCCGGGCCCGGCCGCCAGGAGCGGGACGTACTCGCGCGTGTGATCGGTTCCCGCGCGGGTCGGGTCATTGCCGTGGTCGGCGGTCATCAGCACCAGGTCGCCCTCGCGCAGCTCTGCCTCGAGGCGCGCATAGTCCGCGTCGAAGACCTCGAGCGCGCGGGCGTAGCCGCGCGGATCGCGACGGTGGCCGTAGAGCATGTCGAAGTCGACCAGGTTGAGGAAGACGAGCCCACGCTCGAGCTCGGCGGCGACCTCGATCGTGGCGCGCATGCCGTCGACGTTGCCCTCGGTGTGGATCGAGCGCGTGACTCCGCGTCCGGCGAAGATGTCCTCGATCTTGCCTACCGCGACGACGGGCACGCCCGCGGCCTTCAGGCGGTCCAGCACGGTCTCGCTGGGCGGCTCGAGGGAGAAGTCGCGGCGGTTGTAGGTGCGCTGGAAGTTGGCCGCTTTCCCGTTGCCCGCCTCCCCGATGAACGGCCGCGCGATCACGCGTCCGATCGGATGCGGCCCGTCGGGCTGGAACATCGAGCGCGCCACCTCGCAGATCTCGTACAGCCGCTCGAGCCCGAAGGCCTCTTCATGCGCTGCGACCTGGAAGACGCTGTCCGCGCTCGTGTAGACGATGGGCATCCCGCTGGTCATGTGCTCGCCACCCAGGCGCGCGATGACCTCGGTGCCAGAGGCGGCCGCGTTCTCGAGCACGCCGGGCACCCGGGCGCGGGCGACAAACTCCGCGATCACGTCGTCCGGGAAGCCGTCCGGATAGACCGGAAACGCGTGGTCGAGGGGGCAGCCCATCATCTCCCAGTGCCCGGTCGAGGTGTCCTTGCCCAGGGACTGCTCCGCCATGCGCCCGAAGGCACCCTCGACGTCATGCGGGACGGCCACCTCGCTCACCCCGCTGATGCGCCCCAGTCCGAGGGCCGAGAGCCGCGGAACGTTCAGCCCCCCG
This sequence comes from Planctomycetota bacterium, assembly GCA_021776885.1. Lineage (GTDB taxonomy): Bacteria > Planctomycetota > UBA1135 > UBA1135 > JAJFFA01. Next base: position 2,076 of record JAJFFA010000306.1, on the reverse strand, counting down.
CCGGCGCGCACGAGGTGGTCCAGGGTGTGGCTGCCCTCGTCGCCGAAGCGCGCGGCGTCCGGCAGGGCTCCCACGCCCAGGGAATCCAGGACCAGGACGAAGACGCGCTGGAAGGTCATTCCTTTTGCAGGGCCTTCTTGATCAGGCCTTCGATGTCGGCCTCCATCTCGTCGCAGAACTCCTCGCCGAAGTCGCGCTCGAGCAGATCGCGCTCGGAGAACTCGTAGCGGCCCGAAACGGGATCGAAGTCGAACTGGTAGTCGTGCTCGCTGCCGTCGTCCTCGGTCACCATGACCAGGACGATGTGCGAATCGGTGTCGAGCTCGGAGCGAAAGCTGGCCATGGGCGCGGAGGGGCGGGGTCTCTGGAGGCTACGTGGGGAACGACGGGCACCGAGCAGCGGGCCCGGCCGCCGAGTAGGATAGCCGAGCCGTGTCCCGACCGCTCCTCCTCCTGGCGCTCCTCTCGATCCCCGCCGGCTGCGCCTCCCCCTGGCAGCCCGTCGCGGTCCATGATCGCTGGACGCTCTACGAGCGCCCCGAGGACCCGATCGAGCGCGGCGGCTACGAGTCCGCCTTCGAGCGCGCTTTCGACGCCGTCGAGGCCCTGCTCGGCCCCTTCGAAGAGCGCGTCGACGTCCACGCCTGGGACGGCAGCGTGCCGGCCTCGAGCGAGACGGTGGCCGAGCGCCAGCAGTCCGCGGGCGGTGGGCTGGACCCCGGGGTGCACGAGATCCCCGGTATCGGCCCCGCGCGCATCCAGGCCTGGCACGCGCGGCGGCGCGCCGGCGGCTGGCTGAACCTGTCTCCGAGCGGTGTCTTCACGGGTGTCGCCGATACGGGCACGGCGGTGCACGAGCTGGTGCACGCACGCCTGGGCGAGCTCGACGCGGCCCTGCCCCTGTGGTTCGAGGAGGGCATGGCCTCGTTCCTCGGCGACGGTGCCGCGGTCGACGGACGCTGGATCGTCGATGGGCTGGCCTGCTGGCCCCTGCGCGAGCTGGCCGAGGAGGCCCTCGACGACGACGACCTCGCACGCCTCCTGGACCTGGACGCGACCCGCGAGTCGAGTGTGCGCGACAACGTGCTCGTGCACTTCCTGGGCTGGGCCCTCGTCTTCGATCTGCAGCGCAAGGAGGGCCCGCTCGAGTGGACCGCCTGGCGACCGGCCCTCGACGCGCTGGCCGGTCCCGAGCGTGTGCGCCATGCACGCGCGCGCTTGAACCGCACCCTCGACCCGAGCACGCCGATGATCTGGCTCGAGCGCCTCGACGACCCCGACCCGGCGCGACGTTTCGCCTGCGCCAAGGGCACCTGGAAGCTGCGCTCCGCGCCGGTCCTCGCGCGCCTGCTCGAGTCCCTGGAGCGCGAGGCCAACGACGAGGTCGCCGTCGCCCTGGCGATCAACGCCCTGGCGGCGTCCGGGGAGCTGGAGCTCAGCCGCGACGCGCTGGCCGACGTGCGCCGCCGCGCCCTGCCGGTGCTGGTCGACGCGCGCCTACCCAGCGCGCAGGAGCGCGACGCGGCCTTCGCCCTGCACGTCGCCTGGCGCGACGGGGACGCCTCGGCCGTCTCCCGCGCGGCCTTCGACGCTCTGGCGCGATTCTGGGAAGAGTGACGGCGTTGACAAGTCGTTGACCGGCCTGCGACGACGCCGGCCTAGTCTTCAAGGAACCATGCGCCGCAGGACATCGATCATGGGCGGACACGGTCGCGAGCTGTCGATACTCCTCGCGGGGGTGCTCTCTGCGGCAGCCCTGGTCTGGGCCGCGTCGAGCTCCCTGGGCAGCGCACGGGCGGCCGGCGAGGTCGCGCTGGCCAAGCTGGCGGGGGAGGGCGCGGACGCCGTGCTGCTCGAGTGGGAGCGCCTTGCCCACAGCGAGACGGCCCCCGGGGCAGCGGACCACGACGACCAGAGCGACACTCCCGCGAGCTTGTCCTGGCGCCCCGGCGAGCGCTTCGACTTCGCGCAGCCCCACGACCTGGCCGCCGAAGACGCCGGCCCGGCCCCCGTCTTCGACGCCCTCTTCGCCGAGGCCGAGCGGCTCGAGCTGCGCGAGAACGATCCCGTCGAGGC
>JAJFFA010000305.1 GCA_021776885.1 Planctomycetota bacterium | reverse complement strand
CGACGCGCAGCCTCGACGCTTCGCAGGGCGAGTCCCTCGACTTCAGCGTCCAGAACTTCGCCTTCGACGCGCGCCAGGTCAGCGTCGTGCTGTCGGCCGAGGGTGAGGAGCTCGCGCGCCGCGCCGTGAGCGTGGCCGCGGGCGAGCGCAGCCACCTCCGCCTGCGCCTGCCGCGCAGCGGGCGCGTGCTCGAGGCACGCATCGTGCACGCCGCCGGTGACTTCGACGCCCTGGCCCTCGACGACAGCGCCTTCCTCGCGCCGCCCCCAGCGCGCACCCTCGGCCTGGCCGCCCGGGTCAGCCCGGAGAACGCCAGGCGCCTGGGACTCAGGGGCCCCGAGGAGGCGCCCGAAGCCCAGACGATCCGGCGCTGGCTGAGCCTGATCCCCGACGCCATCCAGGCCGACGCCAGCGTCGCCCACCTGGTGCTGAGCGATGGCAGCGCGCCGTCTCCTGCGGGCCCCGAGGCCTGGACCCTGAGCTTCGACGCCCCGGGCGAAGAGCGCCTGCACCTGGTCGGCCCCTTCCTCGTCGACCGGCGCCACCCGCTGTTCGAGGGCACGACCCTCGAGGGCCTGGTCTGGAGCGCCTCGGACGCCCCCGGCGCGGCGCCCCTGACGGGCGCGCCCCTGGTCTCGGCCGGCAACCGACCGCTCGTGACGGAGGAGCGGCGCGCGAGCCAGCGCCACTTCGTCTTCGACCTCGACCCGCGCACCTCGACCCTCTTCCGCTCACCCGACTGGCCGATTCTGCTCGCCAACCTGGCCGAGATGCGGCGCCGCGACCTGCCGGGCCCGCTGCGCACCAACCTGACCCTGGGCGAGACCTTCCACTACCGCGCGGCCGGCGACGTGCAGTACCTGTGGCGCGGACCCGCCGGCGAGAGCGAGCTGCGCGCCCGCGACCTGGCCGTCGTCGACGGCGTCGAGACCCCCGGCGTCTACGAGCTCCTGCGCTCCGCGGACGCAGCGCCCCTGTGCCGTGTCGCCTTCCGCTTCGCCGACGCCGGCGAGTCGGACCTCTCCGGCCTGTCCAGCGGCGAGCGCGCCGCGAGCGGCGAGGCGGCACGCCTCGCGTCGGGCTTCACCTGGATCGAGACACTGCTCGTCACCTGCGCCCTGGCGCTGCTGCTGCTCGACTGGCGCGTCCTCGGGCGTTCCCTGGGAGGCCGCGCCTGATGGGACTCCTGCACCCCGAGCTGCTGCTGCTGCTGCTGCCGGCCGCCTTCGCCCTGTGGGCCACGCGCAGCCCGCTGGGCCCGACCAACGTCCTGCGCGCGGCCGTCGCTCTGCTGCTCGTCCTGGCCCTCTGCGGCCCCTACCTGCGCACGCCGAGCCGCGGCCGGGATCTGGTCGTCGTGGTCGACCGCTCGCGCTCGATGCCCGCGCAGAGCCAGAGCTCCGCCCTCGAGCTCATGACCCTGGCCGAGAAGGCGCGCCAGGCCGGGGACCGCGTCGCCGTCGTGTCCTTCGGCGCCAGGCCGGAGATCGAGCGCATTCCCCGCGAGGAGGGCCGCTTCGCGGGCTTCCAGGCCGAGCTCGACCGCGACGGCTCCGACCTGGCCGCGGCCCTCGACGAGGCCCTGGCGCTCTTGCCCCAGGAGCGCTCGGGCTCGCTGCTGTTGATCAGCGATGGCGAGACCACCGGCCGCGACCCCCTGCCCGTGGCACGCCGCGCCTTCGCCCGGGACGTGCGCATCGACGTGCGCGCCTTCCCGCGCCCCTCCCTGCCCGACCTCTCGATCGAGCGCATCGACCTGCCCGGGGAGGTTGCCGTGGGCGAGCCCTTTCAGTTCCACGTCTGGGTGCGCTCGGACCGGCGGGTCGAGACCGAGTTCTCCCTGCAGCGCGGCACGCGCACCCTGTCGTCGGGCAGGCGCGTCTTCGAGGCCGGGCTGTCGCGGCTCGTGTTCCGTGACGTGCTCGAGCGCACAGGTGTGGCCGAGTACGCCGTGTCCGTCGCCGGCGATGCGGACCGCGTACCCGAGAACGACCGCGGCCTGGGGGCGGTCATGGCGCGCGGCGCCCCCGCGCTGCTGGTCCTGAACGAGGACGGCAGCGAGGATAGCCTGGTGCGCGCTCTGCGCTCCGCCGGAATGCCGGTGGCGGTGACCACGCCGGAGGCCGCGCGCCTCGACGCCGTCGGCCTCTCGGGCTTCCGCGCCGTGCTGCTCGAGAACGTCGCCGCCTCGCGCCTGGGACGCAACCTGTCGAGCCTGCGCTCCTTCGTCCTCGACCGCGGCGGCGGCCTGCTGGTCAGCGGTGGACGCGCGAGCTTCGGGATCGGCGGCTACTTCCTCTCGCCCCTGGACGAGGTGCTCCCGGTGTCGATGGAGCTGCGCCAGGAGCACCGCAAGATGGCGGTCGCCCTGGCCGTGGTCCTCGACCGCTCGGGCTCGATGTCCGCGCCCGTGGGCGGCGGGATGACCAAGATGGACCTGGCCAACCTGGGCACGGCGGCCGCGATCGAGCTGCTCTCGCCCATGGACTCGGTGACGGTCATCGCCGTCGACTCTTCGCCCCACATCATCCAGCCCTTGACCGCCGTGGTGGACGCCCCGGCCCTGTCCCGCACCGTGCGCGGGATCGAGTCGATGGGCGGCGGCATCTTCACCTACACCGGGCTGGCTGCGGCCACCCGCGAGCTGACGGACGCGCCGCAGCAGAACCGCCACATCACGCTCTTCTCCGACGCCGCCGACTCCGAGGAGCAGGAGGGCTGCCATGAGCTGGTGGCCGAGCTCGCTGCGCGCAACACCACCCTCTCGGTGATCGCCCTGGGCACGGAGCTGGACTCGGACGCTCAGTTCCTGAAGGACATCGCCAGCATCGGCGGCGGCGAGGCCTACTTCACCCAGGACCCCTCCGAGCTACCGCGCCTGTTCGCCATGGACACCATGACGGCCTCGCGCTCGACCTTCGTCGAGGAGCGCACCGCCGTCGCCACCCTGCCCGGCCTCCTGGGGCTGGGCAGCGTCGACCTCGAGGGCTTCCCCTCCCTGCCCGGCTACAACCTGTGCTACCTGCGCGAAGGCGCCCAGGCCGGCGTGGTGACGGCGGACGAGTACCGCGCTCCGCTGCTCGCCTTCTGGCAGGCGGGCCTGGGCCGCAGCGCCGCCTACACCGGCCAGATCGGCGGCACCTACGGCGCCGAGCTCGTGGCCTGGGACGGGTTCGCGTCGCTGATCGTGACCCTGGGCCGCTGGTTGGTGGGCAACGAGGAGCCGGGCGAGCTCTTCCCCAGCGTGCAGCGCGACGGTCGCGACGTCGTGGTGCGGGTCGAGGTCGACCCCGACTCGCCGGTGCCGCCGGACACGGGAGCGCTGACGGCGCGCCTGGCCAACCCGGACGGCAGCACCACGCAGCTGACCCTCGAGCGCGTCAGCGAGCACCTCTTCGAGGCACGCACGCCCCTGGCCCGCGAGGGAGTCGTGCTGGGCAGCGTCGACGTCGGCCAGGGTCGCGTCCTGAGTCTGCCCCCGATGGCCCTGCCCTACTCGCCGGAGTTCGAGCGCAGCCCGGACCCGCGCCGCGGCGAGCGCCTGCTCGCGTCCCTGGCCCAGGCCTCGGGCGGCGAGGTCGGCGTGTCGGCGGAGCGCTTCTTCCGCGGCCCGCGCACGGGCCGGCTCTGGCGCCTGGTCTCGCGCGAGCTCCTGGCCCTGGCCCTGCTGCTGTTCCTGGTCGAGATCGCGGGCCGACGCCTGTCCCTCTGGGGTTCCCTCGGCCGCTGGAGCGGGCTGGCACGCTGGTCGCGCGCGGCCCGCAAGCGCCTGCGCCGCGCCGCCCCGGCTTCGAAGCCGGCCACCGCGCCAGGCCCCAAGCCGGTGCCCGCCCACGCCGCAGCAGCGCAAGCGCAGCCCGCCACGCCCGCACCGACGGATGCTTCGACCCCGTCCGACGTGGGCGGCGCCCTGGCCCGGGCGCGGCGCGCCGCGGACCGCAAGCTCGGCCGCTAGGAGGCGCTCGCTGCGCCGGGCCACTACCCTCAGCGCATGAAGAGCCACCGCAAGGAACTGAGCTTCGAGGTCCCCTCCCGCCGCGGCTTCGTCCACATCACGCCCCTGGTCGAGGAGGCCCTGCACGAGAGCGGCATCCGCGAGGGACTGTGCCTGGTCAACGCGATGCACATCACGGCCAGCGTGTTCATCAACGACGACGAACAGGGCCTGCTGGCCGACTACGAGCGCATCCTCGAGGAGCTCTTCCCCCACGCCCCGACCGCGGCCTACGAGCACAACAAGACGGGCGAGGACAACGGCGACGCCCACGTGAAGCGTCAGCTCATGGGGCGCGAGGTCGTCGTCGCCGTGAGCGGCGGGCAGCTCGACTTCGGCACCTGGGAGCGCATCTTCTACGGCGAGTTCGACGGCCGCCGGCGCAAGCGCGTCCTGATCAAGATCATCGGCGAGTAGGCACACGGCCCCGGACGGGGCCTCACTCGCGCAAGGACTCGGCCCACGCGTTCCAGCACTCGATAGGCGTCGCCGCAAAGGTCTGCGCGAAGCCCTCCTGGAAGCCCGTGGAACGCAGCCCGCTCAGGAAGGCATGGAAGCGCGCCACGTCGCGCCCCCGCAGCCAGGCCACGAAGAGCGAGGTCTGACGGTAGTAGGCGTAGGCGGAGACCCCCTCGGGGATGCCGCGCAGCCGCGCCACGCTCGACTCGAAGTCGAACCCGCGGCCCGCGGCGACGTCCGCCAGCGCCGCCTCGGGCGTGCAGCCCTCGGCGCCCGCGCCGTCGCTGGCCAGGGTGGCGAGCCCCTCGCGGAACCAGGCCGGGATCTTCGTGTTGTGCACCCAGAGCCCGACGTTCTGCAGCAGGAGCGCGTGGGAGAGCTCGTGCAGCACCACCCCGGGCAGGGTCGCGCGCTGCTCGTAGAGCTTCGGCGAGAAGCAGACCACGCCCAGCACACACGAGCCGCGCCCCCCCGGGGAGAGGGTCGCGTCGGCGTAGCTCTCGCGCGTGGCGAAGACCCGGATCGGGGGGAACCTGGAGAACTCGAGCTGATGGAAGTCCTGCGCGCGTTCGAAGGCCGGGTCGAGCTGGGCGGCGATGGCCCGGGCGAAGTCGCGCGCGCCGGCCTCGTGCTGCACGCGCGGGTCCTCGGCCAGGACCAGGAAGCCCGGCACTGCCGACACGGTGGCGGGAGCGGCGGATTGCGGCTCGGAGGCCTCAGGCTGCTCGGGCACGAAAGGCACAGCGGGCACAGCGACGGCCGGATCCGCCGGCCGCGGCTCATCCACGGCCGCCTGGGCGCTGCGGCAGCCGAGCGTTGTGACGGCGAGGGTGAGAAAGAACGGCCGCACACATCGATGGAGTCCCATGGGTCCAGGACAGCACCGGGCTCTGGAGTTGTCCACCGGTCGCGAGTCCCGCGGCCTAGAATGCCTGCGTGGCTCCTCCCGCTCCGGTCCGCATGCTCGTCGCCCTGGCCCTCTGCGGCGCCTGCTCCCGGCCTCCCGAGCCGCGCAACCTGCTGGTGATCTCGATCGACACCCTGCGCGCCGACCACCTCGGGGTGTACGGGTACGGGAAGCCGACCTCGCCCGCGATCGACGCCTTCGCCGCCGGGGGCCAGGTCTTCGAGCGCGCCTACGGCTCCTCGTCCTGGACCCTGCCCAGCCTGGCGACGCTCTTCACCAGCCAGCCCCTGTCGGCCCACGGGGCGCGCACGAACACGACGCGGCTGGGCGAGTCCTGGACCACCCTGGCCGAGGACCTCTCCAGCGCCGGATTCAAGACGGCCGCCGTGGCCAACCACATCTACCTGGCCCACGAGTACGGCCTGAGCCAGGGCTTCGACGACTACGACGACGAGCTGGTGATGAAGGAGGGCGAGGACTCGCACATGGCGGTCACCTCGCCCAGCGTGACCAGCAAGGGCCTGGCCTGGCTCGCGCAGCACGGCCGCTCGAAGGACCAGCGCTGGTTCCTGTGGCTGCACTACTTCGATCCCCACTCCATCTACAAGCGCCACGCCGGCTTGACAGAGCAGTTCGGCGAGATCAGCGACAAGATGGTGCGCTACGACGGAGAGATCGCCTACACCGACCAGGCCCTGGCCCAGCTCCTCGCCGGCATGGGCGAGCTCGGCGTCGATCGCGACACGGTGATCGTGCTCGTCGCCGACCATGGCGAGGCCTTCGGCGAACACGGCTCGGTGGGACACCGGAATGACCTGTACGAGGAGAGCATCCGCGTCCCCATGATCTTCTCCGGGCCCGGCGTCGAGCCCGGGCGCAGTCCCTCCCCGGTGGGCCTGGTCGATGTCTTCCCGACGGTCTACGAGCTGCTCGAGCTGGTGCCCCCGGCGCAGCTCAGCGGACGCAGCCTGGCGCCCCTCTTGCGCGGCGAAGCGCTCGCGCCCCTGGCTGCCGTGGCGGAGCTCGGAGCCACGGGCGTGCCGCAGTACGCGGCCCTGATCGGGGAGCGCTGGAAGCTGCTCGTCGATCGCAAGGCGGGCAGCACCGAGCTCTACGACCTGCAGGCCGATCCCGGCGAGACCCACGACCTGTCCGAGGAGTCACCGGCCCTGACGATCAAGCTGCGCTCGACCCTCAACAAGCGCATGGACGTCCTGGCCCAGCGCCAGGCGCGTAAGCGGGCCGCCGCGGAGGACATCCAGATCGAGCTCGACGAGGAGACGCGACACGCCCTCGACAACCTGGGCTACGCGGGCGACGAGTAGTACTAGCGCCGGCCGACGAACTCCAGCTCGTCCGGCTTTGGCACGCTGGAGGCGCGGCGCAGGCGTCCCGAGAGCTGCTCGCCGTCCCAGTTCGCGCGCAGGGGACAGAGCCCCGCGGGGGTGGCGAGGACCAGCTCCACGACCTCGCCGCGCGCCGCCGCCCAGAGCACGGGCCACCGCGCGTCGCCCGCGACCCAGCGGCCCCGCAGCGGGTGCGTGGCAGCCTCGTCCGGCGCTTCGAGGGTCAGGCGCGCCGAACCCTCGGGGGTCTCGAGCTCGAAGACTCCCAGGGGGAGCGGCGTCTGCGCCTCGGCCTCGAGCGCGTCGAGGAAGATCGTCCCCAGGGCCTGGGCGCTGGCGTCGATACCACCGGGCACGCCGCGCAGGTTCGAGACCAGGGCCACCACCAGCCCCAGGTCGCGGTAGACCACCAGGGTCGAGCGCCCGCCGGCGATGTTCCCCGAGTGGTGCACCAGGCGCGACCGACCGCCGAGCTCCTGCCCCACACGCCAGCCCAGCCCGACCCCTGTGGAGACACCGTCGCTCGTGGCCTGGGGCGTGAAGCACAGCTCGAGGGTCTCCTCGTCCAGGAAGCCCGGCTCGACGTGGGCCGCCCCGAAGAGCGCCAGGTCATGGGCCGAGCCGAGCAGCCCGCCCCCCGCCCACTTGTAGCTGGGGTCGATCGCGCGCGCCGGCACGATGGCGCCGTCGTGTCCACGGTCGAAGAAGCTCGAGCGCCGCTCGACCTCGACTCCGGCACGGTCCGCGCACAGGTCGTCCAGCCCGAGGGGATCGAAGACCTCCACCTGTAGCAGCTCGAGGAAGGGCTTCTCGGTGGCGCCCTCGAGGACCGCGGCGACCAGGGTGTAGCCGAAGGTCGTGTAGGCGTAGCGGGCCCCCGGCGTCGCCACCAGGGGATCGTCCGCGAAAATCGTCAGGGCGGCCTGGGTGCTGTCGAAGTGCACGGAGTCGATACCGCCCCCCATGAAGTCCTTCGCGCCGTAGTGCCGGATGCCCCCCAGGTGCCCCAGGAGCTGCCGGGTCGTGATCAGCGCCTCGCCCTCGGGGAAGTCGACGTACTCCTGCACCGGCACGTCCAGGTCCAGGTCGCCGCGCTGCACCAGGCGCGCGGCCGCCGCGGCCGTGAACAGCTTCGACACGCTGCCCAGCCGGAAGCGCGTGCGCGGCCCGGCCGCCACGCCCTCACTGGCCTCGCCAAAGCCCTGCGTCCAGAGCAGCTCGCCGTCGAGGGCCAGCGCCACGGCGAGCCCCGGCACGTCCAGCTCGGCGCGCAGGTGCTCGAGGGCGGAGCGCGAAGCCTCGACGGCCGCTTCGACGTCGGGGCTGGGGAGGGCGAGGACGAGGGGGGCCAGGGCGTAGAGCATGGTCCAGAGCCTACGCGGCGCGGGGCGTCGCGTTACGGAGCTGCGGCACCCAGGAACTGTGTCATGCTCTGTAGCGACGCCGTGACCCATGAGATTCGTCCAGCCCTGTCTGCTTGCAGCTCTCAGCCTGATCGCGACGGCTCCCCTCGGAGCCCAGTGTGAGGAGCAGCAGTTCAGCTCCGCGACCTCGGTCCGCTACGGGCTCTCCGCGGTTCTGGCCGCGGAGCGCTGCGTCGTCGGAGCCACTGACGGCGCTGAGGTCTACGAGCGCGTCGGGGGTACCTGGAGCCTCGACGCGACCCTGCTCCCTGACCCATCGCCCGCGGACGCCTTCTTCGGCAGCCGCATGGCCCTCTCCGGCGACACGCTGCTGGTCGGCGCCGCGGCCGACGACGGCAGCGCCCCGCGCAGCGGTTCGGTCTACGTCTTCGAGCGCGCAGCGGCCGGCTGGTCGCGCACGACGAAGCTGATCGCGAGCGATGGCCAGCAGGGCGACGGCTTCGGCCGCGACGTCGCGCTGCAGGGCAACCTGGCCCTGGTCGGCCAGACCCCGGACCTGGGCTCGCCCCGCCTCGGCGCGGTCTACGTCTTCCGGCGCGTCGCTGGAGTCTGGTCCCAGGAGGCCAAGCTGACCTCGAGCGACGGCGTCCCTGGCGACTTCTTCGGCCTGAGCCTGGCGCTCTCGGGTCGCAGCGCCCTGGTCGGCGCGCGCCTGCACGCCGCAGGCGGGCTCGCGGCGGGTGCCGTCTACGCTTTCGAGGAGACCGCCCATGGCTGGGTCGAGCGCCAGAAGCTGGTCTCGAGCGAGCTCGAACTGCGCGACCAGTTCGGCAGCGCCGTAGCCCTGGTGGGCGATCGCGCGCTCATCGGCGCCTTCCACCGCAGCGAGCGCTACGACCAGGATGGCGCGGTGTACGTCTTCGAACGCGTGGCGGGAATCTGGCGCGAGGGCGCCAAGCTCGTCCCTCCCGACCCGCTGCCACTGGGTCAGTTCGGCGGCTCACTGGCCCTCTCCGCCGAACGCATCTTCGTCGGCGCCCGACGCCGGGTGCACGTCTTCGAAGAGATCGCTGGCACCTGGACCGTCGTGCGCCGCCACTTCGGTGGGCCGGGGCAG
>JAJFFA010000304.1 GCA_021776885.1 Planctomycetota bacterium | reverse complement strand
TGGGGCAGGGTCAGCTCGACCTTGGGGCCGGTCGTCCCGCCACAGGTGACCAGTCGCCCGGCCCAGGCCAGGCAGCTCATCGAGCCGCGCCAGGTGGCGGGCCCGACGTGCTCGACCACCACGTCGCAGCCGCGCCCGTCGGTCAGCCGCTTGACCTGCTTGGCCCAGCCGGAGTCCCCGTGGTCGAGGACCTCGTCGGCGCCCAGCTCGCGGCACAGGGCGCGCTTCTCCGCGCTGCCCGCCGTCGAGATCACCCGCGCCCCTGCGTCCTTCGCCAGCTGGATCGCCGCCGAGCCCACGCCTGACGTCCCGGCCAGGACGAGCACCGTCTCCCCCGCCTGCACCCGCGCCCGCGTGTGCAGCATGCCCCAGGCCGTCAGGAACACGAGCGGCACCGCGGCCGCCTGCACCGGGTCGACGCCGTCGGGGAGCGGGAACACGTAGCGTTCGGGCAGGACGACGAGCTCGGAGTCGAGGCCGTCCGAGTGCTCGCCGCGGATCTCGTAGTCGGGCTGCAGGTGATCGCTGTCGTCGTCCGGCGGCGCCGTGCGCGTGTAGCCCGGCTCGACGACCACGCGCGTCCCTGGCGCCGGCCCGGCCACGCCCTCGCCCAGCCCCGCGATCTCCCCGATGCCATCGCAGCCGGGGATGCGTGGAAAGGGCACGGCAAAGCCCGGCATCCCGCGTCGCACCCACAGGTCCAGGTGGTTGACGGAGACCCCGAGCATGCGCACGAGCACCTCCCCGGGCCCCGGGACCGGATCGGGCAGGTCGACGAGAGAGAGGACTTCGGGGGCGCCGTGCGCCGTTATGTGGACCGCTCGCATCCGGGGGAGTCTAGCCCGAACTATTCATGAGCCTGCACCGCAATAGCATCCAAGTTCGCCCTTGCCCGCACTTTGCGAGCACAGCCGTCCTCGACGACCCATCGAGGGTCGACTGCGGGGGCTGCACTCCCAAAGCGCGAGCACGAACGAACTTGCACGCCATTGAGGCACAGGCTCACGAATAATCCGGGCTAGCCGGGATGGACGACCCGTTCCCGCGTCACTTGCCGCCGAACTGGGGCTTGCGCTTCTCGACGAAGGCGGCGACGCCCTCGCGGGCGTCCTCCGAAGCGAAGAGGCGCGCCTGCAGCTCACGCTCCAGGGCCAGGCCGGACTCCAGCGGCAGCTCCACCCCGGTCGTCACCGCGCGCTTGATCAGGCCGACGCTCAGCGAGGCCTTGTTCGGCGGCGTGAAGCTGCGCGCGTAGTCCGCCACCGCTTGCATGAAGGTGGCGTCGTCCTCGGCTTCGATCTGCTGGTTGACCAGACCCAGGCGCTCCGCCTCGTCGTAGTCGAAGGTGCGCCCCGTGGCCATCAGCTCGATGGCCCGCGAGGCGCCGAGGGCGCGGGCCAGGCGCTGGGTGCCGCCCGTACCCGGCAAGACGCCCAGGGCGACCTCGGGCAGACCGCACTTGCCCGAACCCTTGCGCGCGATGCGCAGGTCGGCGGCGAGGGCGATCTCGAGTCCCCCGCCGACGCAGTGCCCGCCCAGGGCGGCGATGACCAGCTTGGGGCTGTGCTCCAGGCGCAGCAGGGTCTCGTTCGCGTGCAGGCAGAAGGCGTACTTGAAGGTGGGCGTGACCTGGCCGAGCATCGCGATGTCCGCGCCGGCGCAGAAGAACTTCTCGCCCTCCCCGGCCAGGACGATAACGCTGACCGTGTCGTCGAAGCGCGCGCGCAGGACGGCCTCGTCGATGTCGCGCATCATCTCGTAGCTGTAGCCGTTGGCCGGAGCGTTGGTCAGGGTGATCAGGGCCACGCCCTCCGCCGCGGCGTAGCTGGCCTTGCCGTTGGGGAGGGACTCGGGGCTGCCGAAGGGGGTGTCGATGGTGCTCATGGGGGGGGCTCTCTCAGAGTTCACAGGTGACGAGCCGTCCGCCCGAAGCGGCGCACATGTCGCGCCAACGGTCGACCAGCCGCGGCGAAGCATCGATCAAGAGGGCGTCCAGCGCCAGGCGCCGGAAGCGGTTCTTCTCCAGGGCCAGGTCGCGGATCAGGTCCAGGTTCCAGCGGAAGCCCCCCGAGGGCGCTCCGTCCGTCAAGACGACCAGGGTGTTCGTGTCCCCGTCCTCGAAGGCCGCCACGTAGGCGTCCCAGAAGTTGCCCGTGCCGCTCTGCTTGTTGCGCGCGAAGGCGTCGAGGGCGCGGGCCACGTTGCTCTCGCTGGCCCGCACCAGCTCCTGCTTCCACGGGTGCGGCTCGTGGGTGTAGGTGACGATGTTGAACAGGGTCGTCTCGGGCAGCGCCTCGAGGGTCAGGCGCAGCTCCTGGTCCAGGCGCTGCTTGCGCGTGGTGCCGCCGGAGCGCTGGGTCCACAGGGAGCCCGAGGCATCGACCAGGAAGACGACGCGCTCCGAGCGGATCGGCAGGCCGACCAGGGCCGCGCGGGTCGTGTCGTCCGGCGCCACGTCCGCGCTGGCCGGTGAGGGCGCCGGGGGCGACCAGTCCTGGGCCAGGCCGTCGGCGAAGGCGCGCCAGCCCGGGGCCTCGAGGCCGTTGCGCTGTCCGGTCAGGCGCCGCAGGGCGTCGACCAGGGCCCAGCGCACGCGCAGGTCGGGCTCCTGCTCCAGGCGCCGCACGAGGGCCACGACGCCGCGGCGCGAGGGCCGGGCGCCGAGCAGGTCGATGGCGACCAGGCGCACCGAGGTCACCCCGTCGTCGAGGGCCGCCACGGCCGCGTCGCTCTCCTGCAGACTGAGCAGAGCCGCGGCGCGCAGGGCCGGCTCGTCCGCCTCGAGCTGCTCGCGCGCCTCGGCCAGGGCCGCCCCCGCTGCGTCGGGCGCGAGGGCCGCCCAGGCGACCAGGCCCGCGGCGCGCACCTCGGGCAGCTTGTCGCGCTGGACCAGCTTGGCCAGGGCGCTCTCTGCCTTCTTCAGGTCGCCCGTCAAGCGCCCACCGCGCGCCAGGCGCTCGACGCTGTAGAGCGCGGCGCGCCGCACCTCGCCGTCCTTGTGCGTGAAGAGCTTCACCAGGGGCGCGGCCTCGACCTCGACCTCGAGCCGCCCGACCAGCTCCGCCACGCGCAGCTGCAACAGGCTGTCCCGGGCGCCGAGGCCATCCTTGCCCAGCAGGTCCTCGACGATGTCCGCCGAG
>JAJFFA010000303.1 GCA_021776885.1 Planctomycetota bacterium | reverse complement strand
AGGCGCAGGATCTCTTCCAGGACCCGCGGTGGGGCCGAGCGCTCGAGCTGCGGGGCCAGCTCCTTCATGGCGCTCCAGGTCTGCTCCTCGATCTCGAAGTCCAGGCGCGTCGCGAACTTGATCGCGCGCATGATGCGCACGGGGTCCTCGGCCAGGCGCACCCAGGGATCGCCGATGGTGCGCAGGATGCGCTGCTCGAGGTCGGGCAGGCCGTCGACGTAGTCGAGGATGGTGAGGGTCGTCGGGTCCAGGAAGAGTCCGTTGACCGTGAAGTCGCGGCGGCGCGAGTCCTCGGCGGCATTGCCGAAGACGTTGTCCTCGACGATCAGGAGATCCTCGGGCCCGTTGTCCGTGCCCGCGCTGGCCGTCTCGGGGTCGCGGCGGAAGGTGGCGGTCTCGACGATGTGGTCGCCGTAGTAGATGTGCACCAGCCGGAAGCGGCGGCCGATGATGCGGCCGTTGCGGAACAGGCGCCGGATCTCCTTGGGGCTGGCGCTGGTGGCGACGTCGAAGTCCTTGGGCACGCGCCCGATCAACAGGTCACGGACACAGCCGCCCACGAAGTAGGCCTCGCAGCCGTTGCGTTGCAGGCGCTGGACCACGCGCTTGGCGTCGCGGTCGAGGGCGGCCTGGTCGATCTCGTCGCTCTCGAGGTTCCAGACGATCGGCTCGGGCTCGGGCTCGTCGCGCGGACGTGCCTGCTTGTGGCCCCGGTCGGGGTCGGGCCCGGCGGCGGCTGCGCGCGGGCCCGAGCTCGAGCCGCTCGCCGCGGGGCGCGGAGGGCGGCCGCTGCGGCCACGGCCGCGGCGGCCCGGGCGCTCGGGTTCGGGTTTCTTGGGGCGGGTCATACCTTGGATGTCCCTCCACGTCGGCGCAGGGAGGGGGCAGACTAGCGGCCCCTGCACGGAATCGTCCATTCCGTTTGGCCCCGGGGTTCGGCGCGGCGCTTGCCCGGAGGGGGGGCGGCCAGTAGGCTTCCGCGCTCCCAGAGGGCAGTAGCTCCAATTGGTTAGAGCGACTGATTCCAAATCTGTAGGATAGGGGTTCGAGTCCCTGCTGCCCTGCCAGCCCACGCCTTGGTCCCCGCCCGCTGCCCATGATCCCCGACGCGCCCGAGCCTTCGAAGGACGAAGCCCCGGACCAGGCTGCTGAGGACAAGGCGTCCGACGAGAGCAAGGAGCCGACCCCCGACCGGCCGCCTCCGAGCACCGGCCGCCGCGAGCCTCCGCCCCCCAAGCCCCTGCCGCTCGAGGACGACGCCGAGGTCGCCAACCCGGACACGCCCGTCCCGTCCAAGGACGAGATGCAGGCGGCCCTGACCTGGGCCTTCGAGGGCGAGGAGGAGGTCACGCCGGCGCTGATCGAGCGCTTCGCCGACCACGCCCTGGCCGTGCTCGAGGCCAACCGGACCATGAACCTCACGGCGGTCCTCGACCCCAAGGAGGTCGCCGCCAAGCACTACGTCGACTCCTGGCGCGTCACACGCCTCGTGCCCCTGATGGCCAAGAAGGTCATCGACATGGGCTCGGGCGCCGGCTTCCCGGGCCTGCCCCTGGCCCTGGCCGAGCCCAACCTGATCATGACCCTGATCGACTCGACCAAGAAGAAGGCGGACTTCCTCGAGGCGTCGATCGAGCAGGTCGGGGTCAGCAACGCCTCCGCCGTCTGGAACCGGATCGAGGATCACCTGACCACGGCCCGGGTCGACGTGGTGGTCGTGCGCGCGGTCAGCTCGGTGCGCGAGAACGTGCGCGTCCTGCGCAAGGTGCGCCACTCGCTCAAGGACCTGGTCATGCTCAAGGGTCCCTCCTGGTCGCGGGAGGTGCGCGCCGCCGAGCGCGAGGCCGAGCGCCTGGGTTTCAAGCTCGACACGGTCTGGGAGCACGAGCTGCCGGGCGAGATGGGCGGCCGGGCGATCCTGGTCTACCGCGCGCCGGGCGGAGCCGGGCTCTAGCGGGGCGGGGCGGCCATGTCGCTCCTCGACTGGATCGTCGTCGCCGTGGTGGTCGTGCTGGTCGCAGCGATCGGCATCGGAATCGCGGGCTTCCCGGAGGACGGCTCGTTCTGAGCCTGGCTCCGTACGCCGGCCTTAGCGGCGTGGGGGCTGCAGCCAGCTGACTTCGGGGAAGAGGGCGCTCAGGCCGCGCCAGATGCCGAAGGCCAAGAGGGCCAGGAGCAGGGCGATCCCGAGCACCTTGAGGTTGGCGCCGAGCAGGGCGCCGAAGCTCGGGGCGGGCTTCTCCTCATCTCCGGCGGTCACGGGAGCCCCGGAGGGTTGTGGTGCCCGAGGGGGGAGTCGAACCCCCACTCCCTTGCGGGAACATGGACCTGAACCATGCGCGTCTGCCAATTCCGCCACCCGGGCATCGGGCGAGCGCGGGAAAGTACGCGACCGCGCGGGGCGCGTCAACCGTCATCCCGCAGTCACCGAGACCCCGTCGACCAGGGCCCAGGGCGCTCGCGCGCTGCCCATCACGTTGGTGGTCTCGGTCGAGAGGGCGAGCAGTGTGTGCAAGAGCTCGAAGGCGTTGCCGGAGACGAGGGTCTCCTTGACGGAGCGCACCACCTTGCCGTGCTCGACCCAGCGTGCCGACTTGGCCACCCCGGACAGATCCCCCGAGGCCGGGTCGACCGTGCCCGAGAAGCGCTGCACGAGCAGGCCGCGGCCCAGGGTCCGGGCCAGCTGCGCCTCGTCCCCCCCCGAGCCCCCGGAGACGCTCAGGGCGTGGGCCCCGAGACCCGGCGCTCCGCGGGTGCCACCCCGCGCGTGGCCGGTCGAGCGCTTGCCCTCCACCTGGGCGGCATAGCCGTTGTAGAGAAAGCCCTGCAGGACACCGTCCTCGACCAGGGCGAAGGGCCGCGTCGGGACACCCTCGCGGTCGAAGCTGCGCGCGCCGGCCAGGCCCACGTCCGTGGGGTCGTCGACCAGGCGGAAGCTCTCGCTGGCGACCTTCTGGCCCAGCTTGTCCGCCAGGGCGCTGCGCCCGCGCTGCACGGCGATGGCGCTCGAGGCGGCGACGAGGGGCTCGACCAGCATGGCGAGCAGGGCGGCCGGGGAGAGCAGGATGGGTCCGGCGTAGCTCTCGGCGTGCCCGGCGTCCAGGTTGCCCAGGGCGCCCTGGGCGAAGCGCTGGGCGACCT
>JAJFFA010000302.1 GCA_021776885.1 Planctomycetota bacterium | reverse complement strand
CGGGTGCCGTCCCCGACCACGACCTGGACGTCGAGGGACTCCATCAAGCGGCGTGACTTCGCCGGGTCCGGATCGATCACCGCGACGGCGTGCGTCTCGCGCGACAGAATGTCGGCCAGGTGGTACCCGACCTCCCCGACTCCGACGATGACGATGTTCATCGGTCGGACACGATAGGCGTCCCGCCTGCGCTTTCCAGCATGGATCCGGAGCGCGCCCGAGGCGGCTGCAGTGCGACCGGCCCGAGTGGCTCCTTCCAGCGCGGCCACGGACCGCTGCTGGGGCGCCGCGGCTCCCCGTCGCGCGTCTTCAGCACGCGGCGCGTGCCCCACTCGTAGAGCGGCTTCCCCACGCTGCGCCAGATGCGCGCCAGGGCCGAACGCCGCAGGCCATGACCGGCGCCGCGCTGCCCCTCGCCCGCGACGGCGACGACGCCGGCCAGCGCGGCTCCCGGACCGCGGCCGTCGCGCGTGTAGCGCCGGCGGTGCTTCTGGAGGTGGCGCAGGTCGTCCCCCTCGCGCGCGCGCCGGCGCCGCGAGCTGTCGTCGGGCGCGTGCACACTGGCCAGCTGGAAGTCGATCACGCCCGGTCGCCCGTCCGGACGCACCATCACGTTCTGCTCCTTGTGCAGGTCGTTGTGGCACACGCCGCGCCCGTGCAAGGCCAGGACCAGGGCATCGAGATGGTCGAAGAAGTCAGCGGGGAGCTCGGCCGCCAGGTGCAGGGGCTGGCCCTCGACGAAGCTGCGCACGAGGCAGGCCCCGGGGGCGGGCACGGCTCCGTCCAGCCCGGCCAGCTCGGCCAGCCCGGGCAATTCCTCCTCCGGCATCAGGCGCGGCACGCCGTCGATCCCGGCCAGGCGCTCGAGGGCTCGGCGCTCGCGCTGCATCAAGACCCGCGCGACCAGCCCCGACCCGGGCAGCCGACCCCCGACGGCCACGCGCCGGATCCAGCGCCGAGGCGGCACGTCTGCGGAGGGACCGGGACCTCCGGGGCCTCCGGGACCCTCGACGCACTCCACGCGCCCCAGCGCGTCGCGCTTGAGCTCGTCCAGGACCCGGGGCACTTGCGGCACTTGCACGGCGCGCCTATTCTCCGCCCCGCGCCCCCCGGCTCCAACCAAGATCCGGGCGGGCGCGTCATGGACGCCACCCCCCAAGCCCGCGCGGACCCCGCGACCCCCGCGCCCGGCGGCGAGGCCATGATCGCGATCGACGCTCTGACGCGTCGCTTCGGGGACAAGGTCGCCCTGCACCCCCTGACGCTCCAGATCGGCAGCCGCGACGCCCGCACAGGCTCGGTGATCGGACTCCTCGGTCCCAACGGCAGCGGCAAGAGCACCCTGATGCGCCTCCTGACCGGCCTCGTGCGCCCCGACGCGGGGGGCGCGACCGTGGCCGGCGAGATCCTGCGCGGCGACGGGATCGCGATCCGACGCAAGGTCACCTACGCCCCCGGCGAGCTGCACCTGTACGGCGAGATGCGCGCCCACGAGCTCCTGCGCTGGCTGCTGCGCGGGCGCGACGCCGCGGCCCTGGCCCGCGGGACCGCGATGTGTGCCGACTTCGGCCTGCCCCTGCGGGCCCGCCTGCGCGAGTACTCCAGCGGCATGAAGCGCCAGCTCGTCTTCGCCGCCGCCATGGCTCCGGACGTCTGCCTGCGCCTGCTCGACGAGCCCACCGCTGGACTGGATCCCAGCAAGCGCGGCGAGGTGCTGGCCTGCCTCGCGGCGGACGTCGAGCGCGGGACGACGATCCTCTTGTCCTCGCACCACCTGGGCGAGGTCGACCGTGCTTGCCAGCGCCTCCTGTTCATGAACGAGGGGCGCCTGATCGCCGACGAGACCTCGGACGACGTGCACCGTCGCGCCCGGCGCCTGGTTCACCTGGGCTTCGGCGCCGACACCGACACCGCCGCGGTGGCCGCAGCCCTCGCAGGCCCCGGGGTCGAGTCGACCCAGGCCGAGCCGCGGCGCGTGGCCGTGGTGCTCACGGAGCCGGACCCGCGCGCGTTCCTGGCTAGCCTGGCTCAACGCGAAGGCGTGCCCGCGCCGGCCTCGATCGAGTACGGCAAGCTGTCCCTGGCCGAGCTGTACCGCTCGCTCTACGGGGTCGAGGCCGCCTGATGCGTCGCGAGCTGCGCACTTACGGCATGCGGAGCCTGGGCTTCTTCGTGGTGCTCGAGGCCATGCTCGTGGCGGCGATCCTGTACTGGCCCAGTTTCGCGGAGAACGTCGGCTCGGTGAAGAGCCTGGCCGCCCCCATCCCGATGCTGGCCGAAATGGTCAAGGCGATCGAGCAGGTCGGCGTCTCGGCCTACGTGATCGCACAGCACTACTTCAAGGGCTGCGACACCCTGGGCGTCGCAGCCGCGGTCCTGTTCGCCATGGGTGCCGTCGCGGGCGAGGCCCAGCGCGGCACGATGGAGATCTGGCTGGCTCGGCCGGTGACGCGCACACGGCTCCTGACGGAGCGCTACGTCCTGGGGCTGCTGGGGGTGTCCCTGCCGGTCTTCGCCTCCAGCCTCACGGTGCCCTGGCTCTTGACCTTCGTCGACGAGACCATGGCCTACGGCGACCTGCTGCGGGCCTCGCTCCACGGCTCGCTCTTCCTCGGCGCCGTCTACAGCATCACCTTCCTGTTCAGCGCCCTGACCAGCGACCCCGTGCGCATCGCGTTCGTGATGATCTTCCTGACCGTCTTCCAGTTCGCCCTGTATCTGGTCAAGACGCTCACGCACTACTCCCTGCTGCGCATGGCGGACGTCGAGACCTTCCTCGGCATCGTCAACAAGGACCGCCTCCCGGGCCTGACGGCCGGCCTGGCTGGGGTCTGCGTGGTCTGCTGGCTGGGCTCCCTGTGGGCCTTCCGGCGCCGGGTGCCCTAGCGGGCCCACCCAAGACTCTCATCCTGGCCGGCTAGCCCTGAGGGCCCCGCCGGGGGGCTGCCAGCGCGGGGCTCGGTCAGGGGCTACACTTCGGGTCAGGCG
>JAJFFA010000301.1 GCA_021776885.1 Planctomycetota bacterium | reverse complement strand
GCCCTGCTCGTGGGCGTACTGCAGCGCCTCGCAGATCTGCGGCACGATCGCCAGGGCCTCCGCGGGCGTGAGGTCGCCGGCCTCGATCACGCGCCGCAGGTCGGAGCCGTCGACGTGCTCCATCAAGAGGAAGCCGCGGCCCTCGACCACGCCGAACTCGTAGACCGTGACCACGTTCGGGTGCGTCAGGCGCGCCATGGCCCGCGCCTCGCGCTCGAAGCGGCTGGCGAAGGCAGCGTCCCGCGCACCCTCCGGGCGCAGCAGCTTGAGCGCGACGATGCGGTCGAGGCGCCGCTGCCGCACGCGGTAGACCGTGCCCATGCCGCCGTGACCCAGGAGCTCGAGGATCTCGAGCTCGGGGAAGAGCGGCGCGATCTCCGCCGGCGAGGGCGGCTCTGCGCGCCGCGCTCCGCCCTCGGGGTCGTGCGCGCCCAGGCCAGCGCGCAGGAGGCAGCCCGGACAGGCGCCGCGCACGCGATCCACCTCGAGGCGGGCACCGCACTGAGCGCAGAAGAAGGCTTGGGTCATGGGATCGGTTCCGAAGGGGTCAGGGGGTCGCCTGACCCTTCCTGAGGGGTCTGGCGCCGGGCGTCACGCAGCTCACGGAGATTCTTCCGCCTGCCCCGGGGAGACGCGCAGGGCCTCGAACAGACCGCGGATCTCGTCGTCGACCTGGTCCTCGCGGGCGACGGTCTGGGACACTTCCTCGCGCAAGAGCTCACGAAAGCGTGCGCGCAAGCGCATGGCGGCCATGCGCAGCGCGCCCTCCGTGGTCCCCAGCTCGCGCGCCGCCTCCGCGTAGGAGCCGCACCCGTCCTCGTCGACGAGGTACGCCTCGAGCAGCGTGTACTGGCGCTCCTTCCCCGCGACCCGCGCCTCGTCGCGCGCCCGCGCCAAGACACTGTCGAGGAGCGCCAGGGCCCACTCGCGATCGAACAGGCGCTCGGGTGTCGTCGTCTCGGTCGGCTCGATGCGGAAGCGCGTCTCGCCCTCGTCGAAGTCGAGGGATAGGGGCAGCGCTCCCGCGCCGCGCTTGAGGGCGTTGGCCCGCTCGCGCTCATCCGCCAGGAAGTGCTCGAGCGCCCCCAGGAGGTAGGCGCGGAAACGCCCGCGTTCCGCGCGCGCGCCTCGCACCCCGCTGCCCGCGAGCAGGCGCGTGAAGAACTCCTGGGTCAGGTCACGCGGCTCCTCGCCACGCCGCGCGCGACGGCGCACGTAGGCGTGGATCGGCGCCCAGTAGGCATGGCACAGGGCGGAGAAGGCGCGCGCCGAGCGCTCGGGATCCGCCCCCCCCGCGTCGAGCACGACGCTCCAGTGTGTGGTCGCGAACCCGTCCGAGGGAGCCATGGCGAACTCCAGTCTGCCAAGCCGCGCGCAGCGATGGGGATTCGACCTCGTTCTCCCAGGCGGACGCGGGTCGGGCCGATCTGCGCAGCGACCTTCAACGGCACAGCTCGCGGACCTGCGCCAGCAGCGGGTCGTCCGCGGGCACGCTCTCGGCGATCTCCGCAAGGGCTTCGCTGCACAGGGCGTCCAGGGAGTGCAGGTCGCCCTGCGCGCGCTGCGCAGCGACGAGGCGTTCGAGGGTCAAGACGCTGTCCGGGTGGGCGTGGCCCAGGGTGTCCCATTGCCGGGCGAGGGTCGGCTCGAGCCGCGCGAGAGCGGCCTCCAGCCGACCGGCGCGGAGCTCGACGGCCCCCAGGTTGCTCGCCGTCGACAGGGTGTGGGGATGCTCCACTCCGAACACGCGCTCGCACGCGTCCAGGGTCGACTCGAACAGGGTCCGCGCTCGGTCGAACTGGCCCGCGCCGCGCAGCAGGGTGGCCAGGTTGTTGCGAGTCTGCAAGGTGTCGGGGTGGTCGGGCCCGAGCACGCGCTCCCTGCGTTCGAGCACGTCGAGCAGGATCGCCTGCGCCGCGTCGCGCTCCCCGCGCAGCATGTGGTCGTAGGCCTGTCCGCTGCGCGACGACAGGGTGTGACCGTGATCGGGGCCGAGGACGGACAGGCTGGTCGCGACGTCGCGTTCGAACAACGCCGCGGCCTCCCGCGCGCGTCCCATGCGCTGGTAGGCGTGGGCCAGGTTGCCGAGGTTCGTCAGGGTCGCGAGGTGTTCGTCGCCCAGGGTCTGGCGGCGCTGGGCCAACGTGGCCTCCAGGTGCTCCGTTGCGGCCCGGGCATCCCCGGCCGCCAGGGCTGAGACGGCCAGCTCGTCGCGCACCTCGAAGACGCGCTCGTCGACGGGCCCGTGGAGCTCCGTGAACAGGCGCCGCGCGGCCTCGAGATGGGGCACCGCGGTCTGGGCCTGGCCCAGGTTCTTGTAGGTGCGGCCCAGGGTGTAGCGCAGCCTCGCCTCGACCTCCGGCCACTCCGCGAAGCGACCCTCGATGCGCCGCGCGGCGGCGTCGAGGGCGGCGCGCAGGGTCAGCTCCGGGTCGGCCGTGCGGCCGGGGTCCACGGCGGAGAGGACGTCGTCGGCCAGGAACGTGGCGACGGCCTCGGCGGCGGCGGCTTCGCGGCGGGCGTGGCGCTCGGCGCGGGTCGCGCGCAGGGCCTGCCAGGCCGTGGCGCCGGCCCCCGCGACGAGGGCCAGGGCCAGGAGCGAGGTGGCGGCCACGGCGCCGCGGTTGCGGCGCACGAAGCGCAGCAGGCGGTAGGCCGCACCCGGGGGCGCCGCCAGCACGACCTCGTTCGAGAGCTGCCGGCGCACGTCCGCAGCGAACTCCGAGGCGCTGGCGTAGCGCTCGTCGGGATCCTTGGCCAGGGCCTTGGCGCTGATCCAGTCCAGCTCGCGGGGCAGGCCCGCGCGGCACGAACTTGGCGGGGCTGGGTCGACCTCGCAGACCCGTCGGCGCAGCTCGGTCAGGGTCGCGGCGCGGGAGCCGCCCGCCTCGAGCGGCGTCGCGCCCGTCAAGAGCTCGTACAGCAGCACCCCCAGGGCGTACACGTCGCTGCGCGTGTCGACCGGGGCCAGATCGAACTGCTCGGGGCTCATGTAGGCGGGCGTCCCCACCCACTGGCCCTCGAGGGTCGGCGCGATGTGATCGATCGCGCGTTCAGCCAGGAGACGCGCCGTGGTGAACTTTGCGCCGAACACGGTGAACAGACCGGGGATGCCGTCGTCCGCTCCGTGGTC
>JAJFFA010000031.1 GCA_021776885.1 Planctomycetota bacterium | reverse complement strand
TGCCCCGCCGCTGCTCGTTCGCCCCCCCTCCCGGGGGTTTGGGGGGGGGCGGGGGGGGGGGGGGGTTGGGCCGGAGCGTTGCCGCTAGCGATCCAGGGTGGCGCGGGTGCCTTCGATCCCGGAGTCGACGTAGTGCCAGCGTCGGATGATGTAGCCCGGATCGATGGGGACGGCCTGGAAGCCGCGCAGGGCTTTGTTCATCGCGAACTTCTGGGGCACGTTGTACATGAACATGTAGGGCTGGATGTTCGTGTAGATGTAGCGGTGCATCTCGTGCCAGATCTCCTGGCGCTTCGCCTTGTCCAGCTCGAGCTGGCCGCGCAGGATCATCTCGTCCAGCACCGGGTCTGTCACGCCCGCGTTGTTCGAACTGCGCGCCTCGAAGGCGCCCCAGCGCGAGTGCCACAGCTGCTCCGGGTCACTCTCGAGCTCGGGCACCCAGGCCAGGTTGACCGCGTCGAACTCGCGCGTGCGCATCTTCTCGATGAAGGTCGCCCACTCGAGCTGGGCCAGCTCGATCTTGATGCCGATCTCGGCCATGCTCTCCTGCAGCTTCAGGCCGAAGTTCTTGCTGGCGTCGTTGCCCGACGGGAACAGGAACTCGATCACGAGCTCGACCCCGTCCTTGTCGCGCACGTCGTCGCCGTTGGTGTCGAACCACTCCGCGTCGTCGAGCATCTCCATGGCCAGCTCGGGGTCGTAGGGGAAGGGCTCGACGCTGTGGTCGTAGGCGGCCGAGCTGTACGGAAAGGGGCCGGTAATCTGGTTGGCCAGGCCCTTGTAGTTGGTCTTCAGGTAGTCCTCGAAGTCGAAGGCGTGGGCCATCGCCTTGCGTACGGCCAGGTCGGCGAGCTGCGGCTTGTACAGGTTCCAGGCCGTGTAGCCGTAGGTGCCCAGGTACTTGTAGCCCTTGTAGTAGGTGTTGGTGAACTCCGCCTTGCGCGTCACCTCGCCGAAGTAGTCCGCCGACTTGACGCGCTCGAAGAAGTCCAGCTCACCGTTCAGGACCGCGGCCAGGGCCGTGTTGTCGTCGTCGATGTAGCGCCAGCGGATCGTGTCCACATAGCCGGCGTTGTCCCGGTCGTAATAAGCCGCCTTGCCGTCCGCGCCGGTGAAGCGCACGGCCTCGATCCACTGCTGGCTGTACTCGGTCACGCGGTACGGGCCCAGGCCGACCCACAGCTGGTTGTGCGGGTTCTCGTTGATGTGCACGGCCTGCTTCTTGAGCGAGGCCTCGGCGTCATGCTGCGGGTTGTCCGGATCCGTCAGGTCGAAGAGATGCGAGGGCAGCAGGGTCAGGGAGGTGCCGATGGCGTCGAGGGCGAAGGCGTATTGCGACTCGTAGAAGAAGCGCACCGTGAGGTCGTCGACCGCCTCGCAGTGGGACATCTTGGTGAAGTTGAAGCGCTTCTCGTCGCAGTCGACGTCAGGGTTCTTGTAGATCGACCAGCTGAAGACCACGTCGCGCGCGTCCAGGGTCTGCGGCTTCAGGTCCGGGAACTCGAGGGACGCGTGCCAGCGCATGCCCTCACGCAGCTTGAAGGTGAAGACCGAGCCCAGGTTGACCTCGACCACGTGCTCCTTGGCCACGTCGAGCTCGCCCTCCAGGGCGCTGCCCTTCGAGCTGGGACGCACGCGCCAGTTGTCGCCGTTCTCGGCGATCCGGCCGTAGACCACCGGCATGGTGCGCTGCTCGCTGGACTCGCCGTCGCCGGTCGAGCGCAGGCGCACGGGCACCTCGACCACGGCGTCGCCGTAGGCGTTGGCCGACTCGGGGTCGAGGACCAGCATGTCCTCCGTGACGAAGCTCTCCGCGGCGCGCGGGCGGAAGTCGTGCATCTCCCAGTCCTGAATCAGCAGGAACTCGTGCACCTCGAACAGGATGCGCTTGGCCACCGCCGAGTTCTCGATGGCGTAGTTGACGTTCTCGGGCATGGACGACAGGTGCACGATCGCGCGGCCACCGTAGAGGGGCTTGGGAGCGGTCTCCTCCTCCTTGGCGCGCTCGGGGTGGAAGGCGTCCACGGGAGCCGGGCCCGGACCCACGACCTGGACGCCGTCCTGGACGGTCGTGGTCGCGGGGGCCGCAGCCGCCGCTTCCGAGTTGGAGCAGCCCAGGGCCACGCCCCCCAGCGACAGCAGCGCGGCTCCCGCGAGGGCCCCGACCGAGAGCCCCCTGCGGAGGCCGGCACACAGGAAGGAATGGAGCGGTGAGTCGGCGGCGCGCAACCCTTGGTTGACCATGACGTGGGGTGTCTCTACGAGAGCTTGGCTGGAGAGGCGACGGCTCGGGCGAGGCCGGCCGGCACAGGAACGAGGGGCGGCCGCGTGGACGCTCCCCAAGGGATAGGTCGGTTGGCGGTCCAGGCTTCCGGGTGGTCTGGAAAACCTGCGCAGGCTAGCGCCCCGCGGCCCTCGGCGTCAAGGCCCGTTCAAGGTCCAAGCTGTTGCTTCGCAATCACTTGCGGCGATCAAGTGAACAGGGCAGCATGCGCGCCATGGCTGCCTCCGGCTTCCGGTCCCGCCTGCGCGGAGCCGCCCCCTTCGTGCTGCTCGCCTCGCTCTTCGCGGCGGCCCTGGGCCTGGCCAGTGGCGCGCGGCTGGAGCCAGCGGACTTCACCTTCAACAACGGCACGGAGGTCACCACCCTCGACCCGGCCACGGTGACGGGGATCCCGGAGGGGCGCGTGATCCGGGCCATCTTCGAGGGCCTGGTGGTCAAGGACCCGAAGACCCTCGAGCCCCTCCCGGGGGCGGCCGAGTCCTGGGAGATCAGCGCGGACGGGCTTACCTACACCTTCCACATCCGCGAGGGGGCGCGCTGGACGAACACGGACCCGCTGACGGCCCACGACTTCGTCTATTCGTTCGAGCGCTTCCTCGATCCGCGCACCGGCGCCTATTACGCCTACCAGCTCTGGTACGTGGAGGGCGCCCGCGCCTACACCCGCAGCGTGACCCCGGACGGCGAGCCGGCCCTGTCCTTCGACACGGTCGCCATCCACGCCCCGGACGACCACACCCTGGTGCTGCGGCTCGAGGCCCCCACGCCCTTCTTCCTCGACCTGATGGGCTTCTACCCGCTGTTCCCGGTCAACCGGCGCAACATCGAGGAGGCGCGCGAGAGCTGGCCCGAGACCTGGACCCTCGAGTGGCTGCGCCCCGAGAACATCGTCACGAATGGCCCCTTTCAGGTGGCGGAGCGGCGCGTCAACGACCGCATTCGGCTGGTCAAGAGCCCTAGCTACTGGGACGCGGACCACGTCGCCTTCGGCAGCATCGACGTCCTGGCCATCGAGCAGGACTCGACCATGCTGAACGTCTACCTGACCGGCGGAGCGGACTTCATCGACCGCGTCAACACCAGCGTCGTCCCGCAGCTGATGCCGCGCGAGGACTTCAACCCGGTCCCCTACCTGGGCGCCTACTTCTTCCGGGTCAACACGAAGAAGCCACCCTTCGACGACAAGCGCGTGCGCCGCGCCCTGGCCTTGACCATCCCGCGCAACGACATCTGCACCAACGTCATGCGCATGGGCCAGGTGCCGGCCTACTCCCTGGTGCCCCCGGGTATCGAGGGCTACGCCAGCGCCGAGATGCCGCGCGGCAGCGCGGACGAGGCGCGCCGGCTCCTGGTCGAAGCCGGCTACGGTCCGTCGGGCAAGGCCTTCCCACCGGTCGAGATCCACTACAACACCTCCGAGGCCCACAGCTCGATCGCCCAGGTCATCGCCCTGGCCTGGAGCCAGGAGCTGGGGATCCAGGCCAAGCTTCGCAACGAGGAGTGGAAGGTCTACCTCGACACCCAGAACACCCTGCGCTTCGACGTCTCGCGCTCGGCCTGGATCGGCGACTACGCCGACCCCAACACCTACAGCGACCTGTTCGTCACCGGTGGCGAGAACAACAAGACCGGCTGGGGCGACCCCGAGTACGACCGCTTGATCGACGCCGCGACGCGCGAGTTCGACAAGGCGGCGCGCATGGAGCTCCTGCGCCAGGCGGAGGCCATCCTGGTCGACGAGCTGCCGATCCTGCCGGTCTACTTCTACGTCACCCAGAACGTCGTCGCCCCGCGCCTGGGGGGCTTCTTCGGCAACGCCCTGGACGAGCACTTCCCCAAGCACTGGTACTGGATGGACGACAACGAGCTGGCCCACCGCCGCGCGACCCAACCCGCGGAGTGGCAGCTCGTCGACGCCCACGGCCCGGCGGACGGCCTCTACTCGCCGGCACAAGAGGCCGAGCGCGAGGCGCGACGTTGATCCGCTTCCTCTGGCGACGACTGGTGTGGTTCGCGATCACGCTCTTCGTCGTGATGAGCGTCTCCTTCTTCCTGATGCGTGCCGTCAAGGGCGGCCCCTTCGATACGGAGCGCGCGCTCGAGCCGGCGATCGAGGCCAACATCAAGGCCCGCTACCACCTCGACTGGCCGATGTGGAAGCAGTTCGCCCAGTACGTCGGCCCGCTCAACCTCGACCGGCACCGCGCGGAGTTCCTGGGTGGTGACGGCCGCGACACGTTCGGCGGCGTCCTGGCCGGCGACTTCGGGCCCTCGTTCCGCTACCGCGACTTCACGGTCAACGACATCATCGCCCAGAGCCTGCCCATCTCGGCGCTCCTGGGCCTGGTGTCGATGATGTGGGCCCTGGCCCTGGGCATCTCGACCGGCATCGCCTCGGCTCTGCGCCGCGGGAGCGGTCTGGACCTGGCCCTGCGGCTGGCAGCGACGGGCGGCATCGCCCTGCCCAACTTCGTCATCGCCAGCTTCCTGATCGTCCTGTTCGTGTTCCTCGTGCCGCTCTTCCCCGTCGCCGGCTGGGGCTCGATCCGGCACATGCTGCTGCCCGGCTTCTGCCTGGGGCTCGTCTACGCCGCGTACATCTCGCGCCTGACGCGCACCGGGATGCTCGAGATTCTGTCCCAGGACCACATCCGCACCGCCCACGCCAAGGGCCTCGCCCCGCGCACGGTGGTCATGCGCCACGCGCTCAAGGGCGGCCTCTTGCCCGTCGTCTCCTACCTCGGGCCGGCCACCGCGGGCATCCTCACGGGCAGCCTCGTGATCGAACGCATCTTCTTCATCCCGGGCACCGGCTCGCACTTCATCAACAGCGCGACCAACCGCGACTACACCCTCGCGATGGGCGTGACGATTCTCTACACGGTCCTGGTCTACGCGATGAACACGATCGTCGACCTCTCCTACACCCTGCTCGATCCGCGCATCGACCTGGAGCAGAGCTGATGGCTGCCGAGCAGGGAAGCTCGAGCTGGACCGCATCCAGTGACCCCAAGGAGGCCGCGCGCCTCCTGGCCGAGTCCAGGCAGTTCAAGGGCGAGAGCCTGTGGAACGACGCCTGGCGCCGCCTGCGCCGCAATCGACCCGCGTTCCTGTCGATGCTCTTCCTGGCCTGCTTCACCCTGCTCTCCTTCTTGACGCCGCTCCTGCCCCTGCCGAGCCCGGTCGAGACCAACCTCGACCAGGCCCAGGCCGCCCCCAGCCTGGCCCAGTTCGGCGAGCACATGTTCCTGGCCGTGGGTGAGCGCTGGGTCGAGGACGAGGACATCGAGCGCGCCTACTGGAGCCTCTCCTGGCTCGACAAGCGCATGGTGCGCGGGCGCATCGCGCTCTTCGGTCGCTTCCAGACGGGCCACTGGCTGGGGACCGACCTCCTGGGCCGCGACATCCTGTCGCGCATCGTCTGGGGCAGCCGCACCTCGATCCTGGTGGCCCTGGCGGCCGCCGCCTGCAGCCTGGTGATCGGCGTGCTCTACGGCGCCTTCTCGGGCCTGATGGGCGGGCGCATCGACAACCTGATGATGCGCATCGTCGACATCCTCTACTCGATCCCCTTCATCTTCGTGGTGATCTTCCTGATCACCCTGATCGGCGACCGCCGCGCCTGGTTCGAGGAGCGCCTGGGCCTCGACCGCGAGAACATCTTCTACCTCGTCATCGGCGCCATCTACTGGCTGACCATGGCGCGCGTGGTGCGCGGCCAGGTCCTGTCCCTCAAGATCTCCGAGTTCATCGAGGCCGCGCGGGTCATGGGCGCCTCGACCCTGCGCATCCTCTTGGCGCACATCGTGCCGAACGTCTTCTCGATCGTGATCGTCTACCTGACCCTGACGATCCCCGCCGTGATGCTCTTCGAGGCCTTCCTGTCGTACCTGGGCCTGGGCATCGAGCCGCCCAAGGTGAGCTGGGGCCTGCTGGCCTCCGACGGGATCGCCGCCATCAACCCGATCCGCATCTTCTGGTGGCTGGTGGTCTTCCCGGCCATCGCCATGGGCTCGACGCTCTTGGCCCTGAACATCCTCGGGGACGGCCTGCGCGACGCCCTCGACCCCAAGCTGCGGGGCCAGGACTGATGGCCACACCGCTGCTCGAAGTGCGCAACCTGCGCGTCCGGTTCGAGACCCACCACGGCTCGGTGCGCGCGGTCGACGGGGTCACCTTCCGCCTCGACGAGGGCGAGACCCTGGGCCTGGTGGGCGAGTCCGGCTCGGGCAAGTCCGTCACCAACCTGGCGCTGATGGGGCTGGTCCCCTCCCCCCCGGGCGTGGTGCGCGCCGAGGCGATCCGCTTCGCGGGCCGCGAGCTGACGGCCCTCTCGGAGCGCGAGATGCGCGCCCTGCGCGGCAACGAGATCTCGATGATCTTCCAGGACCCGATGACCT
>JAJFFA010000004.1 GCA_021776885.1 Planctomycetota bacterium | reverse complement strand
GCACCTCGGTTGCGGGTTCGGCGCCCGTCCCGGCCACGATCTCGTCCACGATCCGGCGCGGATCCTCGCCACGCGGGTTGTCACTGGTCACCAGCACCAGGTCAGCGTGCTGCGCAGCGATGCGTCCCATCTCGGGACGCTTTCCGCTGTCGCGCTCGCCGCCGCAGCCGAAGACCACGATCAAGCGCCCTTCGATGCCCCCCTCGCGCAGGGTCTCGAGCACGCGCCGCAGCGCGTCCGGACTGTGCGCGTAGTCCACGAAGACCCGGAAGCCCCGGGTGCCCGTGTCGATCGGCTCGAGCCGACCCGGAGCAGGAAGTGCGGCGGCGAGCCCCTCCGACGCGTCGGACGGACTCGCCCCCATCACGAGCGCCGCGGCCAGGGCCGCAAGCGCATTCTCGACGTTGAAACGACCACACAGGGGAAGCTCGGTTTCGAACGACTTGATCCCCATCCCGTCGAGTACGAATCGCGTCCCCATGGGGCCGCTCCTCAGTCGAGATGCCACGAGGTCGGCGCGCGCCCGCGTAGCGAAGGTCACCACCCGAGCCCCGGACGAACGCGCGGCCTCGTCCATGACGACCCACGCGGGATCGTCACGGTTGAGGACGGCGACCGAACGGTCCCCGAGGGATTCGAAGAGCCGCGCTTTCGCGCGACCATAGGCTTGCATGTCTCCGTGATAGTCCAGGTGCTCACGCGAGAGATTGGTGAAGACGCCGACGGCGAAGTCGATCCCCGCGGTGCGCTGCTGCACCAGAGCGTGGGAGCTGACCTCCATCACGGCGGAGCGTCCACCGGCCTCGACGTGGCTGGCCAGGAGCTGCGCCAGGCGCGGCGCATCCGGCGTGGTGTGCTCGGCGGCAAGCACGCGCCCGCCCGCGAGCTGATAGCCGGTCGTGCCCAGCACGGCGGGCACCAGGCCGGCGCGCTCGAGCAAGCCGCCCAGCAGGCAGGCGCTGGTGGTCTTGCCGTTGGTGCCGGTGATGCCGCACACCGCAAGGCGCCGGCTGGGCTCGCCCGCCAGGAGCTCGGCGGCCTGGGCCAGGGCCAGGCGCGGCTCGGGGTGCACCCACTGGGGCAGGGCGGCGCTCGACTGGGCCTCCGCAGCGAGCACGGCCCGGGCTCCACGACGGCGTGCGTCGGCGACGAAGCGTGCCCCGTCGTCCTGGGTGCCGCGCAGGGCGGCGAAGAGATCCCCGGCTGCGACGCGACGCGAGTCGAGGGCGACCCCGCTGACCACGGTGGCGCGCGCGGCGCCGCCGCGCAGCTCACCGCCGAGGCGCTCGCAGAGCTCGCCGAGGGTCCACTGGGCAGGACTCACAGCGAACCTCCGCGGGCCGCGCCCGAGCGGGGCACAGGAACCGGGTCGACCTGGACCCCCACGCCGCCCTCGGCCCAGGGCAGGTCGCTGGGGTTGAACGCGTCCTCGCTCAAGCCGGTCGTCGCCGGCGGAACGGGCTCGTAGGGTCGCGGGTCGAGGCCCAGGGCGCGGCGCAGGATGGCCATGGTGGCCCCCCCGGCCACGTCCGATCCGAACTTGACCTTGCCGCGCGGGCCGTCGACCACGACCAGCGTCATGAGCTCGCGCCCATCCCCGGACAATCGCCCCACCGCGCACATGGATGAGGTGTAGCAGGCCGTGCGCCCATTTCGATGGGGTCTTTGGTGGGCCAGGCTCGCACGGCACTCGGGAAGGCAACGGGTCTGCGCCCGCTCGTGCTCGACCATGTGGGGTAGCTCGGCGTGCAGGCAGATCTCGCTCGGCACCTTCTCGGTCGTGCCCGTCTTGGTCCCGACCCAGCCCAGCTCCGGATTCAGCTCGGCGCTGGCCACCTTGCGTCCGGTGCCGCTCTCGGCCGCCGTGGCCATCATCCCGCGCAGGACCTCGCAGGTCTGCTCGGAGAAGACCCGCCGTCCGGGCTCGGGCTGGAGGGGAAGGTCCCAGCGCAGCCCGTTCTGCTCGACGGCCTCCGTCAGGCGCAGGGGCTTCCAGACGCCACCCCGGGCCAGGCAGGCCAGAGCTGCCGCGTGCTGCCAGAGGCTGACGGTGAGCTCATGGCCGAAGCTGACAGAGGCATGGGTGTAGCAGCGGCTCCAGGTGCCCTTCTCGAGGGGCGGGAGGTAGCCGGGCGTCTCGGGCCCGAGGCCAGCGCCGGGACGCGTACCGTAGCCGAGCTGCGTGAGCTGCTCGCGCAGGCGCGGAGCCGGCAGGCGCAGCCCGATCTGGACCAGGACCGCATTCACGGAGCGAGCCAGCCCCATCTCCGCCGTGATCCAGGCCTCCTTGGGGGCGCCCAGGGCTTCTCCGATCGAGCGCGCATGGCTTCCGTCGTGCACCACCAGCCCGTGCGGGGCGAAGGTCTCGAGCGCCTCGTCGCGGGAGACGAGTCCGTCCTCGAGGGCCGCGGCCATGACGACGGCCTTCAGGGTCGAGCCGGGGGTGAAGGCGTGCTTCAGCGGCGCGAAGCCAGAGACGTCGTAGGCGTGCACGCCGTCGACGGCCAGGACCCGGCCGGTCGCCACCTCGACCACGATCGCCATGGTCAGGGCCGCGTCCTGCTCCTCGAGCAGGTCGACC
>JAJFFA010000300.1 GCA_021776885.1 Planctomycetota bacterium | reverse complement strand
GCCGTCGCCGAAGGGCACCTGGATCTGGGTCGGCCCGAAGAAGTAGATCCCCGGCACCCCGGGCGGCGCACCGATCGTCGACAGGGTCAGGTCCTGAGCGGCGACCTGGACGCTGCCGCTGGCGGCCATCGAGGCCCCCGCGCCGGCCGAGTTGGGGGCGCCGACGCAGAAGGGTTCGCCCAGCCCGAGCTGCAGCAGGAACGCGCCCTCGCGCCCGTCGGACAGGGTTGCCTCGAAGATCACGTAGTTGCCGCCGGGGGAGATGAAGTAGTTGTCGGACTGGTCGCCCACGTCGTCGATCGTCAAGGCGCCGACCTGCGTCACTCCCTCCTGCACCAGCAGCACGTGGTCGAGGAACAGGCCCTCGTCGCGGTCCGTGTCCGCCGAGTCCCAGTCGGCGAACCAGAGCACGCTGCCGGAGTCGGTCAGGTCGACCGGGCCGTTGCCGAAGCGCTCGAAGCTGAAGGGCGCGATGGCGGGCAGGCTGCCCCCCTCCTGGCGGAAGACCGCGCCGTTCTTGACGATGATCTCGTCCGTGCTGAAGTCGCTCGAGTCGAGGCGGTCCTTGAAGGTCCAGTCCCCGGCGTCGTTCAGGTCGACCTCCGGGCTGACGAGGTCACCCCAGTTGCGGCCCGGAACCGGGGAGGGCGCGCCCTCCTGCGCGAGCAGCATGGTGTTGCGGTAGCACACCGCGTCCATCGGCGGCGAGGCCGTGTCGAGGTCGGCGCACCAGATGACGTCGCCCGCCGCGTTGATCGCCCCGGCGTGCCCGCCGGAGCGGATCGTGTTGATCGCCAGGGTCTGGCCCGGGGGAATGTCGCCCTCCTTCGCGATCACGGACTCCGACAGCAAGTTCCCGGCGCCATCGATGGCCGCGACGATGGCGAACCAGTCGCTGGCGCCGCTGACGTTCGGGTCGTCGCCGAAGCCGCGCACGAGCATCAGCCCGTTGTCGAGCAGCTTCACGTCCGAGAACGAGCCGTACACGCCGCCGTAGCCCGGCGCCAGGCTCGTGTCGCCCTTGCGGATCACGAGCCCCGCGTCGACGTAGACGCCGGCGTTGTCGGCCGTCGTCACCGCCCCGGTCAACAGGAGGTTCTGAGCCACGCGCCCGAGCCCGTCGACGACCAGGGAGTCGAAGCTGTTCACGGTCGCCCCCGCGGGCTCGGTCAGGAGCATGCCCTCCTGCAGCAGCAGCACCCCGCCGCGCAGCAGAGCGCCGTCGATGTCGCTGTCGGCGTTGTCGGTGTCGACCTCGACCAGCCACTCCCCGGAGTTGCGCACGGCCAGGTTTTCGATGCTCGTCACCGCCCCCACCCCGCCGACGGCATCCCCCTCCAGGACCAGGGGAACGGGCTCCTGGGCACGGCCGGGTGAGACGAGGGTAAGAAGGGCACTGAGAATGGCGGGAACTCGCATGCCGCTATGCTAGCCTCGCCGACTTCGCCGGCATCGATCCAGACCGTGCGTAACCCAAGAACCGGGCCCTGACGGGCCAAGCAGCGGAGTTCGACATGACCCTCCTCACCGGGCGCATCGCCCTCGCCAGCGCCCCGGCGCTCCTCGCCCTCGCCTGCGGTTCCGCGCCCGAGGGGGCCACGACGAGCGGCAGCTCGAGCGCTTCGGCCGCTGACGCGGTGGCCGACGCCTCCCCGTCCCCGACCAGCGGCGCCCCCGTCTTCGACCTACCGCCCACGGCAGCCGCGGCGGCCTCGGACCGCGATCCGGCCGAGGTCCTGTGCACCGTCAACGGCAAGGCGATCACCTGCGCCGACGTCGACCGCGAGCTGGACCGCGCCCTCGGGCCGCAGGCCGCGATGCTGCCCGCCGAGCAGCGCCTGATGTACCAGCCGCAGGTCGTCAATCAGCTGGTGGACATGACCCTCCTGACCGGCGCCGCCAGCGAGCGCGGGGTCGAGGTCAGCGATCAAGACGTGCGCGAGTTCCTGGCCGAGGCGTCGCGCACCCCCCTCGAGAGCCTCGACGTCGAGGCGACCCTGGAGCGCTTCCAGATGACCGAGGTCGAGGTGCGCGAGCGCGTCCTGATCGTCCAGCTCCTGGACCAGGTCACCGCCGAGCTGCCGGACGCCAGCGATGAGGAGATCGCGAGCTGGTACGAGGAGAACTCCGCGCGCTTCCAGGTCGGCGGCCAGGCCGAGGCGCGCCACATCCTGATCCCGACCGAGCCCGGTGCCGACGAGGCCGCCAAGGCCGCTGCGAAGTCGAAGGCGGAGGAGCTGCGCACGCAGCTGACCGCGGACGAGCCGGCGGACTTCGCTGCCCTGGCCCTGGAGCACTCGTCGTGCCCCACGAGGGAGCAGGGCGGCAGCCTGGGTGAGTTCGGTCGTGGGGCGATGGTCCCGGCCTTCGACGAGGCCGCCTTCAGCCGCGAGATCGGCCAGATCGGCCCCGTGGTCGAGACCCAGTTCGGCTACCACGTGATCGAGGTCATGTCCCGCACCGACTCGACCCAGACGCCCCTGGAAGAGGTCAAGGAGCAGATCGGCGAGCAGATCAAGGGCGAGCGTCAGCAGGAGAAGATCACCGCGTACATCGCGGGTCTGCGCGAGGGCGCCGAGATCGTCAACGAGGGCGAAGAAGCCCCCGCGATGGACGATCCTGCAGGCGATCAGGAGGGCTGACCCACGGGCTGGCCACGGCGCGCCAGGGGCGCGCCGTGGCCAGCACACGCCCGGGCGCACT
>JAJFFA010000299.1 GCA_021776885.1 Planctomycetota bacterium | reverse complement strand
CGCCCGCGGCCGGACGCCCCGACGCCGCGCCGCCGCGGGCCAGGCGCGCGAGGGGGCCGCGCCGCGGCCCGTCCGGCAGGGCGCCCGCCGCGGCGAGGGCGTCCCGCACGCGCCCTTCGTCGAGGCCGCGCACCCAGTCCTCGTCGCCCAGCAACGCGACCGAGGTCGTGCGCGGTCCCAGGGGGGTGACGTAGATCTCGTGTCCCTGGGCGAAATGGATCCGCACGGCGTCGGGCGGCGGGGCGTCGTAGCGCACCCGCGCGCCCCAGCGTCCGCGCGCCGCGCCGCGCGCCAGCCCGGCCGCCGCGCGCACCGCGGAGCGGACGCCGTCCGCGCCCACCAGGCAGGTCGTGTCCAGAGTCTCGCCGCCGCTGCGCAGCCGCCACCCAGCGGCATGGGCTTCGATCGAGTCGACACCGGTTCCGGGCCGGAAGTCCACCTCGGGTTGCGCTGCGAGGGCGGCGCGCAGGGCGACGTCCAGCTGGCGCCGATCGATACCGAGCCCGGCCCTGCCCTGCGGGAAGCTCCAGGCGACGGGCTCGCGCCCGGCGGCATGGAACTCGAAGCCGCGGTAGTCGGCGCCCTGCTGCTCGATGCCGGGCAGGAGCTGTGTGAGTAGCGCGCGCCCCAGGGGCTGGAGCCCCTCGCCGCAGACCTTGTCGGCGGGGGCGCTGCGACGCTCGAGGACCACACTCGGGCGACCCGCCCGGGCCAGCGCCAGGGCGCATGCCGCCCCGGCGACGGAGGCGCCGACGATCACGAGGGGGGCTTCCGGGGCGCTCAACCCCACGGCAGGAAGCGCGGCTTGTCGCCCAGCGCGGCGCGGTACCCGTCGTCCGCGAGCAGCACGCGCTCCTCGTCGCGGACGCGGCGCAGGAGCACCGGCGTGTGCACGAGCTGCACGACGACCCAGGTCAACCAGGCGGAGGTGATCAGGGGCAGGGTGGCCGCCTCGACCATCACCGCCAGGTAGTTCGGGTGTCGGATCCAGCGGTAGGGCCCCGTGGTCACGGGGCCGGCGCGGGCGCTGGCGAAGATGCGCACGTTCCAGTGCTCGCCGAGGGCGCGCAGGGCCCAGATACGCAGGCCCTGGGCCAGGAGGAACAGGGCCAGGGCGGGCAGCGCCAGCCACGGCAAGGGATCCCTGTCGGCCAGCCAAGGCTCGGCCAGGCAGCCCGCGATCAGGATCGCGTGGGCGAGCACCATCCAGCCGAAGACCGGGTCGGCGGCGGGCTCGAAGCCGCGGGCCGCGAGGCGGCGTGCATTGCGCTTCGACCAGAAGAGCTCGCCCAGGCGCTGCACGATGACCAGCAGCACGAACAGGGACGCGGCCGCCCTCACGCGCTCCACTCCAGGAGGATCATCTCCGCGTTGAAGCCGGGGCCGAAGGCGAGCATCAGGCCGCGCTGACCGGGCTGGGGCTCGGCTCCGCGTTCGAAGCGATCGAGCAGGGCCAGGACCGAGGCCGAGGAGAGGTTGCCGTACTCGCGCAGGAGGGCACGCGAGGGGGCGACCGCGGCCGGGCCGCGACCGATGCGCGCCTCGAGCGCGTCCAGGATCGCCCGCCCGCCCGGGTGCACGAGGAAGTGGTCGAGCTCTGCCGTGGACGTGCCGTGGTCCGCGAGGAAGGCCTCGACCTCGGGCCAGATGACCTCGTCCAGGAAGACGGGGATGCGCGCGTCGAGCACCATGTGGAAGCCGCTGTCGCGCACGTCGAAGCCCATCACGTCGAGGGAGTCTTCGAAGAAGTGGGTGCGCGAGGCGAGCAGGCGCGGATGGCAGGCCGCGTCCGCGTTCGTCGTGAGCTCGTCGCCGCCCAGGACCACGGCGGCGGCTCCGTCACCGAAGAGGGCGCTGGAGACCAGGTGCGCCATGGACAGGTCGTCGACCTGGAAGTTCTGGCTGGGCAGCTCGACGGCGACGATCAACGCGGCCTGGTCGGGGTGGGCGCGCAGCAGGTCGGCGGTGTGGGCCAGGCCCATGGCTCCGCCCGCGCAGCCCAGGAGGGTCAGGGGCAGGCGCCGCACGTGGGGGCCGAGGCCGAGGCGGTTCACCAGGTGCGCGTCGACGGAGGGGATCAGGAAGCCGGTGCAGGAGATGGAGGTGACCAGGGCGATGGACCGCGCGTCGACGCCAGAGCGCGCGAGGGCGGCGCGCGCAGCCTCTTCGGCCAGGGTCACGGCGTGCTCGGCGTAGGCGTGGCTGCGCGCTCCCATACCGCGGGCTTCGAACAGGTCCTCGAAGGGCAAGCTGGACCAGCGCGCCTCCACGCCCGAGTTGGCGAAGATGCGCTGGATGCGCCGCGGGTCCTCGCCGCGCTGGCGCAGCCAGACCCCGATGCGCTCGGCGGCCGTGGCCTGGTCGACCCGGTGCCGGGGCCAGGCACAGGCTGTGGCCAGGACGCGCGGCATTAGCGGCGCTCCTCACGGCCCAGGACCACCGACCCCTGGGGGCCCGAGAGGCGCAGGGCGCCGTCCTCCGCGACCTCGAGCTTCGCCGGCGGGGCGTCGTCGAGGACCAGCAGCGGCGGGTCGAAGCTCCAGGTGCCGCTGAGCACCTCGAAGCGCGGCGGCGCGTCGTCGAGCAGGGCTGCACCCGTGTAGGTGCCCGTGGTGTGGAAGTCGTAGACCAGGAGGCGCAGGACCGTGGCGAGGCGCCCGCTGAGCTCTTGCGAGACGTAGGTGCCTGGGAGGTCCGCAGCCTGCGCGGGGCGCCAGGCGCGGGGGGTGGTCTGGGTGCTGGCGTCGCGCTCCTCGCTGGGCAGGACGCTCGGGGCGATACAGGCGCATGCCAGGAGCAGCAGCGCGATGGGGAAGGCGCGCATCAGCGTTCGTCCGCGGGCTTCGGGCGCGCACGGGCGAAGAGGTGCACCCACAGGCGCAGCTCGTCGGCGACGCGCACGAAGCCGAGCTGGCTGGGAGGGTCGATGCCGAGGGCGGCCAGGGAGAGGGGCGCCTCGCCCTCGATCACCAGCCGGCGCGAGCTGTCGACGTGGGCGCGCACCGGTAAGCTGAAGCCGGTGCTGCGGTCGCGCACGAAGAGGGTGCCGCGCAGGGTGCCCTCGAGGCTCTGGGCCGCGGCGTCGACGCGCGTCCCCGTGAGGCTCGTGGGGGTGAAGGAGAGCCGGTCGTGGCGTTCGATGTCGAGCAGGCCGTGCATCTCCGCGTCGCGCTCGGCGAGGCCCGTGCCCAGGGCGGCGGCGGCGCAATCGACGCGGCCTTCGATGCCCGCCTCGGGTCGCGCGAGGTCGACGCGGAACTCGCCACGCACGCCCTCGGCCAGGCCCGAGAAGTCGTGCAGCGTGCTCTTGGCGTCGAAGCCGACGCGCGAGAGGGAGGGCAAGAGCTCGAAGCTCTGCTGACCCTCGAAGCGGAAATCCCGGGAGGGCAAGCGGAAGGAGAGGAAGCTGCGCTCACCGGGCTCGCTGACGGGCTCGGCGCCCGCGACGTCCCCGGGCGCGTTGCCGGGCGCGTTGCCGGGCGCGTCGACCGCTGCGTCGATCGCCGCGTCCGAGGCTGTGTCCGAGGCTGCGTCCGAGGCTGCGTCCGAGGCTGCGTCCGAAGACGTGTCCGCGTCGCCGGAGCGGGTGGGGGAGGCGCTGCTGGCCGCTGCCGCCTGGCCCTCGGCCAGCTGGACGAAGCCGCGCTCGAGGGACTCGGCCAGGGCCTCGAAGTCGCGCGCCAGGGTCTCGACCCGGTCCGTGAGCAGGGCCAGCTCGCTGGCCCCCTCGCGCTCCTCGTGGCGGGGCGAGATCGAGACCTCCCACTCGGCCTTCGCCCGTGTCCAGGCCAGGAGGCCCAGTCCGGTCCAGGCGACGAGGGCCAGGCCTCCAACGATCTGCAAGGTGCGTCCCATGGTGCGGCGTGTACCGCCAGACTAGCGGTTCGCGCGGGGCGCCGCGGCGTGACCGCTCGCAGCGGGTTTGCGGGCGCGCCGCCAGGGCCGCCGCCAGGGCCGCCGCCAGGGCCGAATCGAAGGACCCGTGGTAGCCTTCCGGGCACTGCCTCCGGGTACTCCTCCCCCGTCTCCTCCCCCCAGACAGGTTCCCCCATGGTCCTTCGGACTGCTTGCTGCGCGCTAGCTCTCGTCCTCGTTTCTCCCGCCGCCTCCGCCTCGAGCGAGCGCTCCAGGGCGCTGAATCAAGAGCTCGGCCTGGCCGACGGCGAGCGGGTCGAGGTCTCGCTGGAGGGCGCTGCCGGGGGGCGCTCGCGCCTGCACGTCGCCCTCGACGGAGCACCCTTCGCCCTGGATCTCGCGCCCCACTCCGTGCGCGCCGAAGGCTTCGAGCTGATCGCCGTGCTCGCGGATGGCTCGCGGGTCAATCAGGTGGTCACGCCGCCGCGCACGGTGCGCGGCACGATCGCGGGCCAGGCGCAGAGCCGCGTCGCCGGTTCGCTGCTCGACGGAGGCTTCGTCGGCCGCATCCTGACCGAGAGCGGGGACGAGTGGTGGCTGCAGCCGGCTCCGGACGGCGCGGGCCAACACGTGCTCTATCGCACGGCCGACGTGGTCGACGATGGGTTGACGTCCTGCGGGGGTGCCCTGCTGGCGAACAACCAGCCGCAGATCGCGGCTCCGGTCCAGGGCGGCGCGGCCCAGCTCGGCAGCCTCAGCCGCGCCGAGCTCGGCTGCGACGCGGACTACGAGTACTACCTCGACCACGGCAGCTCCACGACCCAGGTGATGGACCGCATCGAGTCGCTGATCAACACGATGAACGTGCAGTACGAGACCGAGGTCGCGATCACCCACGACATCACGGCGATCCTGGTCCAGACCTCGGCGGCTCAGCCCTACACCTCGACGGACCCGAGCACCCTGCTGGGCCAGTTCCGCGACCAGTGGGTCGTGTTCAACGCCGCAGTGCTGCGCGACGTGGCCCACCTGTTCACGGGCAAGAGCCTCGACGGCAACGTGATCGGCGTCGCCTTCCTGGGCGTGATCTGCAACCCCACCCTGGGCTACGGCCTGGTCGAGTCGGACTTCAACGGCAACTTCGCCTGCGCCACGGACCTCTCGGCCCACGAGCTGGGGCACAACTGGAACTCCGATCACTGCTCGTGCCCCGGCAACACGATGAACCCTTCGATCACCTGTGCGAACACCTTCTCGACGGTGTCGCGCGACATGATCAGCGCCCACCGCGACGCGAGCGTCTGTCTGGACACGGGGGGCCCGGGGCCGCAGGTGCTCTTCGCGGACGACTTCGAGAGCGGCGACTTCACGACGGGCGGCTGGACCCTGCAGAACAACCGCCCGCGCGTGCGCCCGGCCGCGGCGCGCAGCAGTAACTTCGGCGCCCGCATCCGCCGCTCGAGCTGGATCGAGCGCGAGGTCAGCACCGCCGGCTTCAGCACGGTGCGCGTGAGCTATGCGCGTCGCACGCGCAACCTGGACGCGGGCGAGTTCTACGTCATCGAGTACTTCGACGGTGTCGGCTACAACACGATCGAGCTGCTCAGCAGCAACGGGGGCTGGATCGACCATGTGAACGTCGAGCTGCCGGCCAGCGCCGCCAACAACCCGAACTTCCGCTTGCGCGCCCGCTGCTCGGCGGACCAGGGGCGCGAGCGCGGTGACCTGGACAACGTCGAGGTGATCGGCGTCCCCTGAGGGGGGCGGCTGCGCGGGTCCCCGGTGTAGGATCCCCGCCGTGCGAGATGGCACACGGCGGACCGCTCGACTGTTCTCGCACCTCGTGTGTCAGGTGGCTGTGTGCGCGCTCTGCGCCTGGTACGCCGCGGGCTGGCCCGTGGACAACCGGCTGTCCTCCTGGGTGCGCCAGGTCGGGAGCGATGCGGGCTTCGAGCTCCTGGTCGAGCGCTTTGGCGGGGACGAGACCCTGCTCCTGCGCCTCGACCTGCTGCCCGGGGCGGCGGCGCAGGCCTGGCCCACGGCGGACACGGCGCCCGCGGCCACGGGCTTCGTCGCAGAGCTCGACGAGCGGCTGCTCGGGCTGGCCGCGGTCGAGGTCGTGCTGCACCCGCTCCAGCTTCCCGGGGCGTCGGCGGCCGCCGGCGGCCTGAGCTCCCTGGAGGCGGCGGCGGCCCGCCCCTTGCTTCGCACCCTGGACGCCGTGGACCCGGCGGCGCAGCGCATCGACCTCCTGGCCCAGCTGGCGCCGGACGCCGGGGTGGTCGAGCGCGCCGAGCTGGCCCGCAGCCTCGCGGACTGGCGTGCCGAGGCCGCGCCCCTGGGGCTGCGCCTGCGCGCCGCAGGCCACCCCTTGATTGCCGCCGCCCTCGACGCCGAGGCGGTGCGCGTCGAGCGAGTCTTCGCTCCGCTGCTCGTGCTCCTGGCCCTGCTCGGCACCCTGGCCTTCCTGCGTTCCCTGCTGCTGGCCCTGATCACCGTGCTGCCCGCGGCGACCGGGTCCTCGGCGGCGCGGGCGGCCTTCCGCGCCCTCTCCATCGACGCCGATCTGATCCTGGTCAGCGTCGGGCCCGTGACCTTCGTCGTGCTCCTGGCCTCCGCCCTGCACCTGGTCGTGGCCTTCGAGCGGCTGCGCGCCAGCGGCGTCGAGCCGCGCGAGGCGGCCCGCTCTGCCCAGCGTGCGAAGCGCGGCGCGGGCCTGCTCGCTGCCTTGACCACGGCCGTGGGCTTCGGCGTCTTCGCCTTCTCCGGCCTACGCTCGGTGCAGGCCCTGGGGCTGATGGCGGCGGTGGTCGTGTGTGTCTTCGTGCCCCTGATCTACGTCCTGTCGGTCCGCGCCCTGGGGCACCTTCCGCCGCGC
>JAJFFA010000298.1 GCA_021776885.1 Planctomycetota bacterium | reverse complement strand
AGGATGACCTTGATCGAGACCGGCATGGGCTCGGGCTTCATACCGCGCACGCTCCAGGGGCCCGCCAGCTCGGAGGGCACGATCTCCAGGCGCGCGGTGCGCAGGGTGCGCACCAGGACCTTCCAGGCCCCGGGCTCGCTGAGGAGTTCGCGGGCCTCGACCACCAGGAAGCCGCCCTCGGCGGCGGCCAGGGAGCCCGCGGCGATGGTCATGTGGTCGGCGACGCTCGAGCCGTCGGGCTGGACGACGCGGTCGATGCTGCCGAGCAGGTTCGAGAGGGTGGGGGTGTTCTCGATCAGGATCGGGCAGGGCTCGCCGGGGCGGCGTGCGACCAGCAGGTTGACCGCGTAGCGTCGGCGCAGGTCCAGGTGGGCCGGGCCCCCGCCCTCCGGGCCCGCGGGGTCGGCCCCGCGCTCGATCACGTCCTCGATCACCGCGTCGACGAAGGCCTGCACCTCGGGTGTGTCGAACTCCTCGCGCAGGCCTGCGGCGGCCGCCTCGAGCAGCGAACGCGACTCACCGCGGTACAGCTCGTCGACCGCGTGGGAGTGCTCGACCTGGATCTTGCGCAGGGCGCGCGCGAGCTCCTCCAGGCGCGGAGTGAAGCTGGCGATGCCGGCCTCGATGCGCTCGAGGTCCTCGTTCGAGAGCTTGTCCTCGGCCAGGAGCTGCTGGATGCGCTCCGGCGGCGCGGGCTGCCCGTCGACGAGGGGCAGGAGCACGGGCCGCACGCTGGTCCCGACCTTGGCCGTGGCCATGCCCAGTTCGGTCGCCTACAGCTCGGCGTCGAGGGGCTCGCTCTGCTCCCGTGCCCGAGCCTGGAAGCGCTCGTCGATCAGCTGGCGGCGGGCGATCAGCGCCTCGCTGCCGAGGGCCTCGCCGAAGTCGCGCCGCAGGAAGTCCGTGAACTGCGCCATGGCGTCGCGCAGGGAGCGCCCGCGCCCCGCCGGCAGGGAGATCAACCTGGGCCGCGACGGGGTCTGGAAGTTGCGCACGTAGAGCCGGTCGCAGCCGCTCTCCCGCGCCGGACGGATCTCCTCCAGGAGCTGGCGCACCAGGGACAGGCGCCCGCTGCCCGAGAGCCCGCGCACGTACACGTTCTGGCCCGAGGCCTCGACCTCGAGCCCGAAGCGCAGGGCCTCGAGGGCGTCCTCCTGACCGACGATGCCGGGGCGCGGCTCGACCTCGCGCGTGGTCTCGAAGGCGAACTCGCTCGGGTCGCAGCGCCAGCGCAGGGCGGCGGGGGCGAGGAGGGTGCGCAGGGCGGCGTCGGGGGAGGTGCTGGTGGGCATCTTCGCGGGGGCGCTTGGGGACTCGTCTCGAGCGGCCGCCGGACGGCGACCGGGAGTCAACCCTAACGAATCGAGGGCGCGGCACCGGCGCTCCCGGGGTCCGCGGCCGCCGCCCCGTGGGCGCGCTCGAAGAGCTCGGGCGTCCCGTCGCACCAGTCCATGGTGAAGCGCGCGTTGATCTCGCTCAGCGGGTTGAGCACCTCGCTGCGTGCACCGGGTAGACGGTGGCGGAAGGCATCGATTCCGAAGGGTCCGAAGTAGCCGGCGGCGGCGAGGGCCTGGCCCGCGCGGGTCGCGCTCGCTTCGAGCAGCTGGTCGTCCTGCGCCGGGACCTCCCCGGCCCCGGCCGCGCGGGTCTCGAGCCATGCGCCGGCCTGCGAGGCCCGCTGCAGGCAGGGGGCCGCCAGGCTGACGCGTCCGTCGCGCGCGACGAAGCCGGAGCGCGTGTACTCGCGCGTGACCTGGACGAAGGGCTCGATCACGAGCGGGCCCTGGCCCAGGCTCTTCGAAAGCCAGGCGCGCTCGGCGGCGTCCGGGCGGCCAGCGCAGAGGCGCCTGCGGCCACGCCCGGCGGCGCCGAAGGGGCGGCGCACGAGCCAGCCGTCGGAGGCGGGGCGAGCGAGGTGCAGCAGGGCCTCGTCCAGGTCGCGTGCGACGTGTTTCGCAAAGCTGTCCGCCGCGCAGGGCGCGCGCACGTCTCGGGCGAAGTCGCGGCGGTTGACGTGGCGCAGGACATCGAGGGCCGGCGCAGCGCAGGGCAGCGCGCCTGCGGAAGAGAGCCGCGCGAGGGCGCGCGGCGTCGGGCTCCAGGCCAGGCCGAGGAGTCCGCGGGCGCCGGCGTCGCGCGGTCCCGGCGCGGGATCGAGCAGCACGTCCCCCGGCTGCACGAGGCTGCCGAGGAGCCGCCTGCGCTCGCGGCGCACCAGGGCCAGTCGCTGCAGCGAGGGCGAGTAGCTGCCGCGGGTCTCGAGCTCGTGCTCCGCGTCGAGGTTGAGCACCCAGGCGAGGGGCGGGCGCACGACTAGCCGCGCTCCGTTTCAACCTCGCCGCCAAGCGTCGAGGGG
Source organism: Planctomycetota bacterium (assembly GCA_021776885.1). Taxonomy (GTDB): domain Bacteria; phylum Planctomycetota; class UBA1135; order UBA1135; genus JAJFFA01. Next base: position 201 of record JAJFFA010000298.1, on the reverse strand, counting down.
TCAACCTCGCCGCCAAGCGTCGAGGGGTCAACCTCGCCGCCAAGCGTCGAGGGGTCGACCTCGCGGCGGCGCGGGGCCGTGGTGGCGGGCTCCGCGGCGAGGCGCTCGAGGAAGGCCGGGCTGAAGCCGGCGCGCAGGCGGGCCTCCCGGGCGAGGGGCCGGCCGCGCAGGACGGCCGGCGTCAAGGGCGCCGGCAGGGCC
>JAJFFA010000297.1 GCA_021776885.1 Planctomycetota bacterium | reverse complement strand
TCGCGCTCGAGGACGAAGGAGACCTGCTCGAGCTCGAGCCCGGAACGTCCGGCCGCGGCCCAGGTGATCTGGCCCGGATCGGGCAGCTCGAGCGTGCCCACGTCCGTCGTCTCACCCGCGTGCACGTCGACCTCCCCCAGGGCCAGGTAGCCATGGCGCGGTGAGCCCAGCTCGAGCCGGTAGCGCCCGGGGGCCAGGCCCTCGGCCACGTGCTTGCCGTCGACGCTGCCGAGCCACTCGCCGCGACCGTCCTCGACGCGCCAGGCGCGCACCTCGGCCAGGGCGGGCTCGCCGCTCGACTCGACCACGGCCAGGGTCAGCTGCCCGCCCTGGGCGCCGGCGACCAGGTCATGGCGTACCCCGTCGACCGGCAGGCTCGCGAGGGAGCCCGCGTGCAAGCTCCCGCCGCGGGGACGCAGCACCACGAGCGCCTCGCCCTGGGGCAGGTTCGGGATCTCGAACTCGGCCCCATCGGGACGGGTCGTGTCGAAGTACCAGTTGCCGTCGGCGGTGTGGATGGCGACCTCGACCTGCAGGGATTCGACGCTCTCCAGGGGTGCCCCCGCAGCGTCGATCAGGCGACCGCGGAACACATCGCCCGGGTCGAGCTCCGGGTTCCAGGCCACGCGCTCGGGGGCCTCTTCGTCCTGACCCAGAGCGTAGTCGAACCAGGCCAGGCCATGGTCGCCACCGCCGGCGCGCAGGGCGGTGGGCCCGGCTCCGCGCACCACCGGCACCTCGACCTCGAACACGCCGTCCTCGTCCGCGTTCCAGGTCACCGCGCCCCACTCGCCCATCCAGGCCAGGACGGCTCCGGGCACGACCTCACCCTGTTCGTCGCGCACGATTCCGTGCACGCTGATCCAGCACTCGCCCTCCGTCTCGTCCTCCTCGATCACCTCGAGGGAGAAGCCCCCGGAGTTGTCGACCAGGGTGATGCGACCGATCCGCGGCTCGCGCAGCTCGTCGATGCGCGCTGCCTCGGCCTCGATCTCGTTCGCGCTGGGCCAGCGGAAGTTCGCCAGGCCCCCCTCGCCGTACTCGATCGGGAGACGGCCGGCCGAGACGATCCTACGCTGCACCACGTTGGCGCGGAACTCGAGGCCCGCGCCAGCGCCCGCGCTCGCGTCGGCCGCGGCGCGCAGGCCGTGGCGCACGGCCTGCCGCGTGCCGAAGCGCACCTCGATCGGCTGGCCCGCGGTCAGGCTCACGGAGCGCAGGGGCGAGGCCTCGAGGGCCGGCTTGCTGACCTGCAGCGCCAGGCCCAGCTGAGCGGCGTCCGCCTGCCAGGCCAGATGCAGGCGACCGTCGCGGCCGGTCTCCCCCGCATCGTTCAGCGGCTGGCCCTCGGGCGCCACCCAGACGTGGGCACCGTGGACGGGCACGTCGTGCTCGTCCGTCACCTCGACGGTCAGCTCGAACAGCGGCGCCTGCGCCGGCTCCTCGTGCAGCTCCTCGATCTCCTCGATCGCGGCTCCGGCCCCGTCGACGAGCGCGCCCCGCGCCGTCCGCGCGGGTGCGGCCAGGGCCGGACCCGGCCGCGGCGGCTCGAGCCGCGCCTCGACCCCCGCCAGCGGCTCGGACGCCCTGCCTGGCGTCCCGGCCCCGAGCTCGAACGACTCCGCCCCGACCGCGATCACACCTGCCGTCGCGGCTCCAAGCATCAATTTCCACTGCATCGCCACACCTCCGGTCGCCGCACCTGTGAGGGGCCCGGGGGCCGTCTCGTGGGGAGCGCGATCCGTGGCCGCGGGGGGACTGCCTCCGTCCCGCAGGCCGGTCACCGAGGCCAGGGCCGGGGCCCAATGCCCACGACGCTCTCCGTCCTCGCCGTCCAGTTCCGCCCGCAGACGCCGCAGGGCGCGGTGCAGCCGACTCGCCACGGTCGCCACCGGCTCGCCGGTGCGTGCCGCGATCTCGCGCGGCGGGAGGTCCTGGAAGTAGCGTGCGAGGACAACCTCGCGGTAGGGCTCGTCCAGCGCCAGCACCGCGTCGACGACGCGGCGAAGCACCTCCCCCTGGGCGATGACATCGTCCACGGGCTCGAGCCCCTCGGCGCGCGAGACGGCGCGCTCGCGCGCCGTCCGACGTCCGTCTCCCCGCCGCCGGCGCAGGGCCGTGCGCCGCGCCACGCTGCGCAACCATGCCCCCAGCCGCTCGCGCTCGTGGGGCGGCTTCTCGAGGGCCGCCACCCAGGTCTCCTGCAGCACGTCCTCGGCGGCGTGCTCGTCGTGCAGGAGGCCGCCCGCCAGGGCACGCAGGCCGCCGGCATGGCGCAAGAGGTCTTCGGTGGCAATGGGGATCGGTCGCATGGTCGGGTCTTGAGGGGCTCTACCCCTTGGATTCCCGCGGGCACGCGATCGACGGCAAGAAAAACCAGAGCCGGGGGGCAGCGTGCTGCACCGGGGCTCCCGGCGGGTGGGCCCTATGGGCAGAAGGTGAGAGCCAGGGAATGGGAGAAGTACACCGCCCCATGCTGTTGCTCGCGCACGTAGGCCTGGAAGTACCAGGTCGAGCCCGGGTTGATCTGCCCCGCGCCGATGCCGGCCGGCGGCGCACTGAAGGAGACCGGGTAGCTGGGGATGACCGAGGTGTTGCGCACGCCCAGTCGGAATTGGGGCGCGGCCAGGCACAGGCTGCCGAAGCCGAAGGGCCGCGGCTGTAGGGTCGCGGAGTACGCCAGGACGGCCAGGCCCGTGCCGAACCCATAGGACATCAGGTCGAGGCGCAGGTCGTCCGCCGCGACCGACAGCGACCCGTTCACGCGCACGTACACGTCGGCATAGGAGACGCTGTTCGAGTTGCACACCTGGGCGGGGTCCAGGGCGGCAGGGGGTGCCGTGACGTCGTAGGCGCGCAGGTCGCGGTCCGCGTTGGTCACCACGCGCGTGCCGGAGAGGGCCGCCGCCATGCCGACGCGCACCTCGCCCGTGGTCGGCACGATCTTGGCCGTGCGCTCGAAGCGCCCGCTAGCGGGGGCGCGCTCGAATACGTAGAGGGCGCCCCGCTGCAGGCCCAGGCTGCGGTCACGGGGCGCGCCGACCACGATGCGCTCGCCGTCGATGCTGACCGAAAGACCGAAGTAGCCGAAGTCGGCGTCGGCGGAGGTCAGCTCCTGGCCCAGGGCCCAGCCCAGGGAGCGCTCGAGCAGCTCGACGCGCTCGGGGTGGTGCTGCGACGGGAGCGTGCCACTGAGGGCGATCGTGTCGCGCTCGACGGCCGCGAGGATCAGGTCCGTGGTGTGCTGCGCGACCTGGACGAACCCGCCGGGGCCGCGCTCGAACACGAAGACGCTCGACCCGCCCAGCGAGGGGTCGTTACGCGAGTGGACGGCGAGGACGTCGGCGTCGGCG
>JAJFFA010000296.1 GCA_021776885.1 Planctomycetota bacterium | reverse complement strand
ATGCTCCGCCGCGGGCTGGGCCGGCGCCGGCAGGTCGTCGACGCCAAGGGGCAGGTCGAAGCTGCGCAGGGGCATCGAGACCCGCGCGCCCTCGGTCAACAGGTCGGCGGCCAGGTCGAAGCGCGGCAGGCGGAATGCGGCATCGACGGCGGAGGCGCTGCGGCCCAGGGCGAAGCGCAGGGTGGTCTCCTCCCCCGGCTGTAGTGTCGTGTGTACGTGATCGGGGCGCGCCTGCCAGCGCGCGTCCGGCAGGTCGGGGGTGACCTCGATCTCGAGCGGCAGGCTGGCGGGGTTCGTGAAGGCCACGTCGACCTCGAGCCGCGAGCGGCGCTCGAAGGAGAGGGCACCGCGCACGTCGAAGCCGGGGCTCATGCGCGCCACGCGCTCCGCGGCGTCACTGACCTCGCCGCTGACGGCGCGCGGGTCGAGGGCCGCGCCGACGGGCAGGGCGGAGAGGCTGATGCCGTCGGGGCGCACCGTGACCAGATCGAAGTGGTGCAGGTAGCCGGCGCGCGGCGCGTAGCCGGGCTGGTGGCCGCCGACCGTGGCCAGGGTGAAGTACTCGATGCCGTCACGCACGCCGTCGTAGCGCATGCGGTGGATGTGGCCGGCGAAGACGGCGCGCACGTTGCCGGCGTCGGCCAGCAGGGCGTGGACGCGCTCCCAGTCGTCGCCGTAGTTGCCCCCCAGCCAGCGCGGGTGGTGCAGGAAGACGAAGACGTGGTCCGCGCCCGCGGTGCGGTCCAGGGTGCGGGTCAGCCAGTCGAGCTGCGCGGGGCTCATGCGCTGGCTGTCGGGCTTGTTGAAGTTGCGCTCGCCGGTCTCGGGGTTGCCCTCGTCGGTGTACAGCACGAGGAACCAGGCGCTCTTGTGGCGGAAGGCGTACCACAGGGGCCCGAAGTAGAGCTCGTAGTTCGCCTCGTGCTCGACGTCGGGGCGCTCCGGCCCGCGCCAGTACACGTCGTGGTTGCCCGCCACCGGGAACCAGGGCATGTCGAGCCCGTCCATGATCCCGCGGAACTCCTTCATCTGACGCATCCAGGGATCCTGGGTGTCGTAGCCCTCGATCAGGTCGCCGACGGTCATCACCAGGTCGGGCCCGAGCAGGTTGACGTCGGCCACGGCCTGGGCCAGGACCTTCACGCCCACGGCCGGTCCGCCGGTACGGTCGCCGAAGACTGCGAAGGAGAAGCAGTCCTCCTCGCTGGGCAGGGGCAGCTCGACCGGGCTGCTGCGCGACGTGAACACGCCGCGCTCACCCTGCTGCTGAGCCGGCTGATGGGCCACGGTCGGGGGCGTGTGGAGAGCCGAGAGGGCGAGGACCAGGAGCAGTGCGGGGGGTGCCATGGACGCAGCGTACCCCAAGCCCCTCGGGCCCGTGGAGCGGCCCTTACCGTAGACTGGGCGCCATGCTGTCCGCCCGCCGCCTGACCCTCGTCCTCGCCCTCCTGCTCACCAGTTGTTCGTCCGAGACGCCCGAGGCCCGGGCCGCCGGGGACGGGACAGGGGCCGCCCAGCGCACCCTGGCCATGGTGCCCAAGGGCACCACGCACAACTTCTGGAAGATGGTCGAGAGCGGCGCCAAGCCCGCGGCCGAGGCCCTCGGGGTCGAGCTGATCTGGAAGGGCCCGCTGGAGGAGAACGACCGCGCGCAGCAGATCCAGCTGGTGCAGCAGCTTGTCTCCCAGGGCATCGACGGGCTGCTGCTCGCGCCCCTCGACCACCGCGCCCTGGCCGCGCCCGTGCGCGCCGCCGTCGCGGGCGGTGTCCCGGTGGTGATCTTCGACTCGGGCCTGGACGCCGAGCCGGGGGTCGACTTCACGAGCTACGTCGCGACCGACAACATGGCGGGCGGGCGCATGGCCGGCGAGCACCTCGCGTCCCTGCTCGAGGGCCAGGGCAAGGTCGTGCTGATGCGCTACATCGTGGGCTCGGCCAGCACGGACGAGCGCGAGCGCGGCTTCCTCGAGGTCATGGGCGAGCACGCCGGGATCGAGGTGCTGGTCGACAACCGCTACGCCGGGGTGACCGCGGGCGAGGCCAAGACTACGGCGCTCAACATGCTCGACGACCTGCGCCAGGCCGACGGCATTTTCTGTCCGAACGAGACCGCCTGCGTCGGCATGCTGCTGGCCCTGAAGCAGGAGGGGCTCGCGGGCCAGGTGCGCTTCGTGGGCTTCGACTCCTCGCCGCCCCTGGTCGCCGGGCTGGCGGCGGGGGAGATCGACGCGCTGGTATTGCAAGACCCGCGCGCCATGGGACGCCGTGCGGTGGAGGCCATGGTGGCGCACCTCGACGGCCAGGCGGTCGAGGCCGTGATCGACACCGGCGTGGTGCTGGCCACCGGCGACAACATGGGCGAGGCGACGATCGCGGCGCTGCTCGAGTGAGCGTCCCGCGGCTCTCCATGCACGGGGTCACGCGCCGCTTCGGCGCGACCCTGGCCCTCGCGGACGTCGACCTGGACGTGGCCGCGGGCGAGGTGCACGTGCTGCTGGGGGAGAACGGCGCTGGCAAGAGCACGCTGCTCAAGATCCTCGCCGGCGCCCTCGAAGCGGACGCGGGCCGCATGGCCCTGGACGGGGAGCCCTACCGGCCCCGCACCCCCGCCGAGGGTCGTGAACGCGGCATCGCGACCATCTATCAGGAGCTCTCGATCGCGCCGCACCTCTCGGTGGCGGAGAACGTGGTGCTCGGCGCCGAGCCTACCCGTGGCCCCTTCGTCCGCCGCCGCGCGGCGCGCGAGCTGGCGCGCCGCGCCCGCGGGCGCGTCGGCCGCGGCGAGCTGCACCTGGACCCGCCCGCGGGTCGGCTCTCGATGGCCGAGCGCCAGCTGGTCGAGATCGCCCGGGCCCTGGCTGCCCAGGCGCGTGTGCTGGTCTTCGATGAACCCACCAGCTCCCTGGCGCGGGCGGACGTCGAGCCGCTGCTCGAGCTGGTGCGCTCCCTGGCGCGCGAGGGTGCGTCGGTGCTCTTCGTCTCCCACGCCCTGGAGGAGGTGGCCGACGTGGTCGACCGCTTCAGTGTCCTGCGCGATGGCCGGCGCGTGGGGGGCGGGGAGCGCGCGGACTTCGACCCCGGCAGCGTGGTGGCGACGATGGTCGGGCGCGAGGTCGAGGAGCTCTTTCCGCGCAAAGAGCGCCAGCGCGGCGAGGTCGTCCTGCGCGCCGACGACGTGGCCGCGGAGCC
>JAJFFA010000295.1 GCA_021776885.1 Planctomycetota bacterium | reverse complement strand
CCCGGGCGTCGCCGGCACGACCGTTGCCTGCCCCCTTAAGCAGACGGCGGGCGCCGGTTTCTTATCCCCGCCACCTGACCCTAGAACGCGGGTGTCCACCCCGCGGGGTCGGCTCCCTCTTCTCGTTCCCGCATCGCGAGCCGCCCATGCTGACCCCCGCGCTCCTGTCCTGCACGCTCCTTGGTCCGCCTCAGGAACTGCCCACGCCGGTCATCCTGCCCCTGCGCCAGCAGGCCGCCCTGCGCGACGAGATCCTGGCCCAGCGCCTCGACACGCTGGTCCCGCAGCTGATGCGCGAGGAAGCCATCGATCTGTGGATCCTGATCGCCCGCGAGTACAACGAGGACCCTGTCGTGCGCACGATGCTGCCGGCCACCTGGCTCTCCGCTCGACGCCGCACGGTCCTCGTGTTCCACGAAGCGCTCGGGGTCGAAGCCGGGACCGAAGCAGCGAGCGAGCGCCTCGCGGTCTCGCGCTACGCGGTCGGCAACCTGTTCCCCGCAGCCTGGGACCCGGGGAGCGAGCCCGACCAGTGGAAGCGCCTGGCGCAGCTCATCGCCGAGCGTGATCCCCAGCGCATCGCCCTCGACGTGTCGCCCGACTTCGCCCACGCCGACGGCCTGTCCCACTCCGAACACGAGGCCCTGGTGCGCGCCCTGCCCGAGGTCTACCGCAGCAGGCTGGTCTCCGCCGAGCGCCTGGCCCTGGGCTGGCTCGAGCGTCGCAGCGAGCGTGAGCTCGAGCTCTATCCCGCGATCGTACGCATCGCTCACTCGATCCTGGCCGAGGCCCTCTCCGAGCGCGTGATCCAGCCCGGCGCCACCAGCACGGAGGACATCGTCTGGTGGCTCCGCGAGCGCGTCCGCGGCCTGGGCCTCGAGACCTGGTTCCACCCCTCCGTGTCCCTGCAGCGCCACTCCGAGGCGCCCGGGGCCATGACCGAGCTCTTCGGCGCCAAGGAAGACGTCGTGCGCCACGGCGACCTGGTGCACATCGACTTCGGCATCACCTACCTGGGGCTCAACACCGACACCCAGCAACACGCCTACGTGCTGCGTCCCGGTGAGACCGAGGCGCCGGCGGGCCTACGCCAGGGCCTGCGCGACGGCAACCGACTGCAGGATCTCCTGACGGGCAACTTCGTCAGCGCGCGCAGCGGCAACGAGATCCTGGCCGCCACCCTCGAGGCCGCCCGGGCCGAGGGCCTGCGCCCCACGATCTACACCCATCCCCTCGGCTACCACGGGCACGGGGCCGGGCCGACCATCGGCCTGTGGGACCAGCAGGGTGGGGTCCCGGGCAAGGGCGACGCTCCCCTCGTACCGCGCAGCGTGCACTCCATCGAGCTCAACGTGCGCGTCGAGGTCCCGGAGTGGGACGGCACGGAGGTGCTGATCATGCTCGAGGAGGACGCCCTCTTCGACGGCGCCGGGGTGCGCTACCTCGATGGGCGCCAGGAGTTCTTCCACCTGGTGCCGTAGGCCCTGCCTGGAAAGGCACTTGACCCCTGCTCTCCCTCGGTTCAGGATTCGAGCGTGGTCCTGGGACGCCGGGACCGGGGCAAGAGCCCGGGGTTGCGCTGAGTCACGCGCCGCCTTCGGGATGGCCACAGAAAAGGAGGTGATTCACGATGAGTGACAAGACCAAGGGGCTGCCGCGCTAGCGCGTGTGCCCGACGGGTTCGCACGCCCGTGCAGCCCCGAAACATGGCCCGGTTCTGTTCTGCAGGACCGGGCCTCTTCTTCTCCCTCCCCATGGACGCCCCCTCCGAGACCGTGCGGCACGACGATCCGTACCTGATCCTGGTCGACGACGACGACAGGGTGATCGGACACGAGCGCAGGGCCAAGTGCCACGACGGAGCCGGACTCCTGCACCGGGCGTTCTCCGTGCTGCTCTTCGACCCCCAGGGCCGCGTGCTCCTGCAGCAACGCGCCGGGGGCAAGCGGCTCTGGCCGGGCTACTGGTCGAACGCCTGCTGCGGTCACCCCGAAGAGGGCGAAGAGACCGGGCCCGCTGCCGAGCGTCGCCTGCACGAGGAGCTCGGCGTGCAGGTCCCGCTGCAGCCCCTGTTTCGGCACCGCTACGCCCTGTCGTTCGGATCCGCCGGCAGCGAGCGCGAATCGTGCGGCGTGTTCCTCGGCCGCTGCGCCGATGACGCGCCGGTCCCCGCGCCCCTCGAGGTCGCCGCCCTGCGCTGGATCGCTGCGGACGAGCTCGACGTCGAGCTGTCCCAGCAGGGAGCCTTCACCCCCTGGTTCCAGCTCCTTTGGCAACGCGCCCGTGACGAGCACGGCGAGGCCCTCGAGCCCTGGGCCCACCCGCGAGGGTGACCGTCCAGGCCCCAGGGGGCCAGCGGCGGCTTGCTCTACGGGTTTCCAGGCCCCGAACATTAAGAGCGGACCTCCCCCTGGACCCGAGCCCGGACGATTCATGAGCCTGCACCGCAAGGTCACCCAAGATCACCCGTCGAGCTCGACTCTCGTCGCTCGTCCGGGCCTCGCCTTGTCTCGCCGACAGACCCAAGAAAGAGAATTCCGGACCCGTGCGGGCCATCCATCAGGTTCGTGGGTTCCTGGTACGATCGACAGGAATGGACTCGATCCCAAGCCTCTCCGAGATCATGCTCGGGGGGCGCGCCGCCTAGAGCACGGCGTCGTCGACGTCCACGACGCCTAATTGATGGATCCGAAAAAAGTAGGGCTGGTCCTGATCCTGCTGTACGCGGCGGTGTTTGCTTGGGTCATGCCCTCGCGCACCGCCGAGGACGCCGTGGGGTCCGAGACCGCTGCGGCCGAGGAGGCTGCGGACGGAACCCAAGCGAAGCCGCGCAAGCGCTCGCCCAGGGCCGCAGGCGAGGGCAAGCCGGGAGACCAGGAGGCCAAGGGCGCCGACAAGCCCAAGAAGGTGACCCCCGAGGATCGCGCCGCCCTGCGACAGGCAGCCAAGAGCGGGAAGGGTAGCTCCGAGGCCCCTGAGGAGGTGGCCCCCAGGTCTGGCAAGTCGGACAAGGCTGCCCGGTCCCAGGGAATCCCGACCGCCGCCACGACGGGCAAGGCGAACCCGGGTACGAAGGATGTCAAGGGCAAGAAGAACAACGGAGCGCAGGTCGCCTCCAGTGACCCGCCCGCCGGTGACCCGCCCGCCGGCCAGGGCGCAGACGGCGAGAAGGCCAACGCGGGCCGGTCCAAGCCGCCCACCCCTGAAGAGCGCCAGGCCCAACGCCTGGCCGCCAAGGGCAAGACCCAGGGCACGGAGGACAGCCCGCCGGCCAAGAAACCGGCGGCTGATGCGTCCGGGGCCTCCGGGGCCGTCGCCAAACTCAGCGCCGAGGAGCGCAGTGCCGAACGCCAAGCCGCCCGCGAGGAACGCAAGAACGCCCCAGCGACGGCCGCCGTGGGTGGCGCTCCCGCCGGCGCGGAGACGGGCGCGGAGGCCGGCGCGAAGCGCTCGGGCAGGGGCCGCGACAAGGGCGCGACGGGGGTCGACGGCGAGACCAAGGCGGCCGACGGCGCCTCGACCCGCCGAGCCGTGGGTTCCGAGGTCAGCGCCCTGCCCACCGCGCGCCTGCGCCTCGTGCTGCGTCGCGACGGCCAGCCCGCGAGCGACTGCAACGCACAGCTCATCCCGAGCGCTGCGCAGGGCGACACTCAGCGCATCCTGAGGGCCTGGTCCAAGCGCGCAGGACACAGCCCGGACGAGGCCCTGGCCTACGGGCGCGGTGTGACACCCGACGCGGACGGTGTGATCGAGATCGCTGTGCCCGCGAACCTCGCCCTCAGCTTGATCGTCGACGGAGCCGAGCCGAGCGAACTGGGCGAGTTCCGTCCCGACGAAGTGCGCGAATGGGTCCACGAGCTGGCTGGAGCGGCCGTCGCGACCGAGGCGGGAGACGCCCCGCCCGGCGCTGAGCCCGGCCAGGCTGCCACGCTCGAGACCCCGGGCGCCGACGACAGCGGCTGGGAGGAGGGGCGCATCGGCGTCCTCGTCGTGCAGGCCGACGGAGGGGCCCCCGTCCCGGGTGCCCACGTGCGCCTGGTCCCCACGGACCCCTCGCCCTTCGTCGTGCGCGGTGTCTCTGCCTGGGCGGCCCGCCGCCCGGCCAGCGACAGCAGCCGACTCGCCTTCGAGTCGGGAGCCTCGGCTGGCGCCGATGGCCGCCTCGAGCTGAATGTCCCCGCCGGCCTCGAGCTGCGCGTCCGCGCGACCCGTGACGCGTACGAGAACGAGCGCGACATCCTGCCCCTGCAGGCGGGCGAGGCGCGCCTGGTGCGCGTCGAGCTCCTGTTGCCTGCCGCAAGGGCCTTCTGGGGCCGCACCGTGGCCGCCGACACCCGCGATCCCGTCCCGGGCGCTGCGATCTCCGTCGACGGCGAGGAGTGGACCCGCGCCGACGAGCTGGGCTTCTTCCGACTCGATCTCGTCCCCGAGACCCAGCGCTCGTCCTTCGAGGCCACGGCCGACGGCTTCGAGGCCCGCGGCTTCGACATCGGACCGGGCCACAGCTCGCGGGACGACTCACTCCTGGTGACCCTGGTCCCGGCCGAGATCGAGCGCGCCCTGCCCAGGCCCCCCCCCGCGCCGACCATCGACCCGACCGCCGCCAATGAGGCCGCGCGCCCGGAGAGCGAACCCTCGTCCGCAGCCCTGCGCGGCGTCGTCGTCGATCAGGCCGGCG
>JAJFFA010000294.1 GCA_021776885.1 Planctomycetota bacterium | reverse complement strand
ACGAAGCTGCCCGCGCCCACGCGGCTCTCGAGGTAGCCCTCGTCCGCCAGCTGCTCGAAGGCGCGCACGACGGTGTTGCGGCCCAGGGACAGTTCGCGGGCCAGGGTGCGGGTCGCGGGCAGGCGCGCACCGGGGGCCAGGCCCCCGCGCAGGATCGTGCCACGCAGGCGCTCGGCGAGCTGGACCACCAGGGGCTGATCGGTGCCGGGGGTCAGCTCGAGGCCGGCAAGCAGGGCTCCAAGGGGGGCTCTGGCCATGATTGGTTCTAATGATACGTTAGGAAGTGGCTCTTGGCAGGGGGCCAATTGAGGCTAGCCTGGGCGCCAGGAGCCCATGCACATGACCCCTTCCGACCCGCAGACCGAGTCCAGCCAGACCAATCCCCTTCGTGACCGGAGCCGGGTGCGGCGCGTCCCCGAGCGCGGCACCCACGAGCGCGACGTCATCGACCGCATCCTCGACGAGGGGCTCGTGGCCCACGTCGGGATCGTCCAGGACGGCCAGCCCTTCGTGATCCCGATGGTCTACGCCCGCGACGGGGACGACCTGATCCTCCACGGCTCGCCCGCCAGCCGCCTGATGAAGATCCTGGCCAGCGGCGCGCCCTGCAGCGTCACGGTCACCCGGCTCGACGGGCTGGTGCTGGCGCGCTCGACCTTCCACCACTCGATGAACTACCGCTCGGTAGTGGTCCTGGGCCGTGCACGCGTGGTCGAGGACGAAGCCCAGAAGCTCGCGGCCCTGGAACGCCTGGTCGAGCAGATCGTCCCGGGTCGCAGCGCCGACGCGCGCGGGCCCAACGCCAAGGAGCTCAAGGGCACCCTGGTGTTGCGCTTGGCCCTCTCCGAATCCACGGCCAAGGTGCGCAGCGGTCCGCCGGTCGACGAGGACGACGACCGCAACCTGCCCTGCTGGGGCGGCGTGATTCCGATCGAGGAAACCTTCGGAGCCGCGATCGCGGACGACCTGTCGGCGGGCGACCCGACGCCCGGCTACGTCACGGGCTACGCTCGCCCGTGATGCGCGCCACCTGGGCCAGGTGCAGCAGGTCGTGCCCGGCCCACAGGAGCAGCATGCGTTCAACGTCCTCGACGCCGCGCGCGGAGTGCACGCCGCGCCGCGCGTGGTCGGCCGGGGCCAGGTCGGCGATCAGTGCCAGGTTCGCCCGGCGCAGCTGAGTGAAGAGCTCGAGGGTGGGTTCGAGGGGAAGGGCGGCGTAGTCGAAGCGGGTGCGCCAGGCCTCCTGGTCGAAGTGCGGGAAGTGAGTAGGCGTCGCTCATGCCTTGTGTCGCGCGAGGAGCAGGGGCAGGAGGCCGAGGGAGACGACGGCGCAGGCGAAGAGGGAGACGACCATCAGGGCGCCCAGGCGTGCGTTGGTCGGGACCTGCGAGAGCAGCAGCAGCCCGAAGGCGGCACCCAGCGCGAGGGCGTCGAGGAGGATCACCGGGCCGGTCTCGGCCACGGCCTGGGCTGCGCCGGCGGCGCCCGCCTGGCCGCAGCGCAGGGCGGCGGAAGTGAGGTGCAGGGCGTAGTCGACCCCGATGCCGAGGGTCATGGCCGCGAACATCGACGTGGCCACACCCAGGGGGATCCCGACGACCCCCATGAAGGCGAAGGTCGAGAGCACGGCGATGCCCGCGGGCAGGGTGCACAGGAGCCCCAGGACCAGGGAGCGCAGGAACAGGGACGCGGCGAGGAGCACCAGCAGCAGGCCGCCGGCGAGGGAGGAGAGCTCCGTGCGCACGATGGCCGCGATCATCGCCTGGCTGCGCGGGACGTCACCGGCGAGGGCCAGAGACAGGCCGTGGGGCGCGAGGTGCTCGTCCTCGAAGGCGTCCAGGGCCGAGAGGATCCCGGCCGTGTCGGCGTAGTTCGCGCTGGGCAGGAACGCGGTCAAGAGGGCCGCGCTGGCCTCGTCTTGAAACAGGCGCTCGAGGGCGCGCTGGCCACGGACGTTCACGTAGTGCACGAGCACGGCGCGCGCGCGCTCCTTCGACTCGGGCGCGATGCGCGAGCCGGGGGCCCGGTTGCGCAGCATGAAGTTCATGGTGACCAGGTGTTCGAACGGGCCGACGACCCGTGCGACGTCTTCAGGGTCGAAACTCTCGAGGTAGCGCTCCAGGTCCGCGAGCAGGTCGATGCAGGCGGGGGTCAGGAGTCGCTCGCGTGCCGTGAGGTGCCACTCGATCGCCGTCGCCCGGTCCAGCCAGCGCGCGGGGTCCGGGCCCGCGGGGGTCAAGGCGAGGCGGGTCGAGTCCGCGTCCCAGGTGGCGCGGGCGACGGTCGTGCGCAGCTGGCGATCGTCGCTCCCGGCCGAGCGCAGGGTCAGCTCGCAGCCGACCAGGGCGGCCGGGCTCGAGCCCAGGCGAGCGGGCAGCACGACCTCTTGCGCGCTGATCGCGGAGCGTGGGACCTGTCCCGCGGCGCGCGGGTCTTCGGCCTCGACGACGACGCGCAAGAGGTGCGCCCCACCGAAGAGCTCGTTGACCCGCTCGATCGAGCGCGCGACCTCGCTGTCCGGCGCGAAGCCGCCGACCCACGAGTCCTGGACCGTGATGCGCGCCACGCCGAAGGGCAAGAGCACGAGGGCGGCGAAGGTCGCGACCAGGATCGGCAGAGGGCGCGCGATGCTGGCTGCGCTGCGCCGCGCGAGCCGGCTCCCGACCCGGCCCAGGCGCTCCCCGGCCTGCCCCCGCGCGAGGCGCGCGTCGAAGGCCTGCAGCAGCACCGGCATGATGCACAGGGTCCAGCCCAGGCAGAGGGCGATGCCCAGGGCCATGGCCAGCCCGAAGGCGCGCACCGCGGCCAGGGGCGACGCGACGAAGGCCAGGAAGCCCAGGGCCGTGGTGACGGACGTCGCGCTCACCGGGTGCGCCATCGCCTGCATCGTGCGCAGTGCACGCTCCCTCGGGCTCGCCCCGGGCTGGCTGCGCCGCTCGCGCAGCCAGGCGCCGTAGACGTGGAACTCGTCCGCCACTCCCACGGCGCACAGCACCACGGGCAGCACGGCCATCGAGAGGTAGATCGGGATGCCCAGCCAGCCCAGGGCGCCGAAGGTCGCGACCAGGGCGAAGCCGACCTCGAGCAGGGGCAGGAGCGCGGCGACGGGGTTCCTGAAGGCCAGCAAGAAGGCCAGGGCCAGGAGCAAGACGCTGGCCGGGATCAGGCGTGCCAGGTCCGTCGCCAGGTGATCGCCGAGGGAGGCCTCGGCGACCGGCGCGCCGGCCAGGTGGACCGTCAGGCCGGCGTGCTCGCGGCCCGCGCGGGTGCGCTCCAGGACGGCTCGAAGCGAGCGCAGGAAACTGCGGCGGTCGCCCACTTCGGGCACACCGACCAGGATCGACGTGGCGCGTGCCCCCGCGTCGGCCGAGAGCAGCGTGCCGCGGTAGATGCCGACCTCGAGCATGTCGTCGCGCAGCGCCAGACAGGCCGCGGAGTCGCTGGGCAGGGGCGTCAACCAGGGACGGAAGTCGAGGCTCCCGGGCAGCACGCGATCACTGCTCTCGCTGGCCAGGCTGGCGACGTGCTGCGGGCCGACCCCGGGCAGGTCGGTCAGGGCTGCGCTGAGTTGGGCGACGTGGGCCAGCCGCTCGACGCGCCAGATGCCCTCGTCAGCGTCTTCGCTCGACTCGAGCACCACCGCGATCGGGTCGCGCAGGTCGAAGCGGCGCGCGACCTCGCGCTCCAGCAGCACCTCGGGCGCGTCGGGCGGAACCAGGGCGGCGCCGTCGGACTCGAGCTCGAGGCGCGCGATGCCGAGGCCGAAGAGGACGAACAGCAGGAGACACGCGGCGCCCGTGGTGCGCGGGTGTGCGAGGGCCACGGACGAGGGCCAGGCCAGGCCCGAAACAGAACGCAGGCCCGTGCTCGTCCCGGGGGACGTCACACGGGCCTCCGCTCGGGGTGGCGCAGACTCCTAGCCGTGCAGCTTCTCTTGCGCCGCA
>JAJFFA010000293.1 GCA_021776885.1 Planctomycetota bacterium | reverse complement strand
ATTCGTCGACGCCGCTGACCCTCTCTCAGTACTACGACCGGGATCCGACCTGGTCGCCAGGGGGAGAATGGATTGCGTTCTCGCGTCTGAAGTCGGGGAGTCTCGACCTCTGGCTGAAGAACATCTCGAGTGAAGAGGAGTTTGCTCAACGCGAGGGGCCCGGCGACGAACTTTGCCCGCGCTGGTCACCGGACGGCAGGTACATCGCCTTGCTCGCTTCGGATCTGCCTGGGACACCGGTCATCCTGGTGACGCCCCACTCCACTGGAGCAGGAGCGGAGCGGGTCCTGATCGACACACACGTGCGCGTCCTGGACATCATCTCCCAGTGGCGCGTGATGGGATGTCGCCCCTGGGAGGAAGATGGATCGTCGCTGCTCGTCTCCCGAGTCACCGACAAGGGTCAGATGGCTGTCTTCAGGAAGGGCGTGAACGATGACCTTCTCGAGCAGCTCACGGCTCCTCCCGTCGGAAGCAACGACGGCTACGCGTCCTATTCCTTCGATCAGGAGCGCATCGTGTTCGTGCGCATCACCCAGGGCCATGGCGCGCTGATGTTGATGCCCGCGGAGGGGGGAGAGGCCGAGGTGCTCCTGGACGACGGGCGCCTGATCGGGCTGGCCTCGTGGCGCCCCGGCGACGAGCGTATCGTCTTCATGGACCGGGCGGGCGTGTGGGAGATCGATGTCAATACACGTGCGTCGAGGCGGCTCCTCTTCGCGCCGGACCAATCGGCCCACCACGGTGAGCTCGCGGTCAGCGCCGACGGACGCATCGCCTACTCGGTGGGCGTGCACGACACGACTTTGACGTCGCTGGATCTCGAGACCGGAGAGACGACGCCGCTCACGAGCCACTACGGCACCAACTTCTATCTCTGCCATTCGTCGAACGGAGAGATCGCCTACAACTCGGACCGGACGGGGGATGCGGAGATCTGGGTGCGGGCGCTGGATGGGCGCGAGCGGCAGTTGACCCATGACCCGGGGATCGACAATGCGCCGGACTGGTCGTCCGATGGTCAGCAGCTGATCTTCCGCTCCAACCGGGACGGCGCCTTCAAGACGTACATGATGGACCGCGACGGTGGGAACTGCGGTCTGGTGTGGAACCGGGCCATCAGCGACGGGTGGATGGCGCCGAGATGGTCGCCGAGTTCAGCCGCAGGCGACCTGATCGGGTGCATCGTTGCGGAGGAAGGGGGGAACGCGCTCTGGGGCGTGCAGCCCGACGGCAAGGGGGAGCGTCGCCTGTTCGACGGAATCGTCGACTTCGACTGGTATCTGGACAGCCGACGCATCATCTGCACGCTGGACGAAGGCCGCGGGGAGCGGCTCGTCGCGGTTCACCTCGAGACGCAGCAGGTCCAGGACCTGTGGCAAGGCCCGCACGATGAGCTGGAAGTCTCCCCCGACGGGCGCTTCGTGTTGTTCGCGAAGGGGCTCGGGCACGCGTCGATGGGCCGGGCGAAGCTGGAGCTCGCACTGCCGGTCGATCCGGACGAGCTTCCGAGAGCCGTCGGGGAGCCCGTCGACCTCGTGCGACCTGACGGATCCTGGCACACGCACCACGGCAGCTGGGCGCCGGACATGAAGAGCATCGTGTTCGTCCACGACGCCGACCGGGCGAACATCTACGAGCTGATCGAGCAGCCCTGAAGCTTGCGATCGCGTTCTGAGAGGCTGCGGCGATGAAGGGCAATCCCTACCGGACCGAGATCGTCGCAGCGTTTCTGCTGAGTGCGATCGTCCTTCCGCTCGAGGCCTGGCGCCGCTGGAGCGAGCTGCTGAGCCCTGCGGCCCTCGACGACGGGCTCATCTGCGCCAGCGCGATGGTCGTCGCCACGCAGCTCGCCCGACGGCACCCGGCAGCACCGGCCTGGTGGCTGTTCGTTTGCGGCGGAGCCTGGTTCGTCATGTGCCTGAGCGTGTGGGGCTCGATCTATCAGTTCGACAGCGGTGATCCCTCGGGCGTCCCGGTCCCCGCCGTCATCGCACTCAAGCTGGTCGGGTTCACCCTGATCAGCCTCGCGAGCTGGCGCGCGATTCGCCGGGTGCGCTCGGCCGATCCCTACGGCGACTGACGCGGGACCCGTCGTGGGGCTCGACACGGGGGCCCGGGGAGGAGGGCCGGAGTTGCCGCGCCGGGACGCGGCAACTCCTTGATGGCGAGTCCCTGAGCTCAGAGCGCCGTCCGGCGCAGGCGTAGGGCGTTGGTGATCACGGAGACCGAGCTGAAGGTCATCGCGGCGGCGGCCAGCATCGGGCTGAGCAGAATTCCGAAGAAGGGATAGAGCACGCCGGCGGCCACGGGGATGCCCAGGGTGTTGTAGGCGAAGGCGAAGAACAGGTTCTGGCGGATGTTCTTCATCGTCGCGCGCGAGAGGCGGTGGGCGCGGGCGATGCCGCGCAGGTCGCCCTGCACCAGGGTCACGCCGGCGCTCTCCATGGCCACGTCCGTGCCCGTGCCCATCGCGATCCCAACCTGGGCCTGGGCCAGGGCCGGGGCGTCGTTGACGCCGTCGCCCGCCATGGCCACCACGTGACCCTCGCGCTGCAGGCGCTCGACGACGTCGCGCTTGTCCTCGGGGCGCACGTCCGCCTCGACACGCTCGATGCCGAGCTCGCGGGCGACGGCCTCCGCGGTGCGGCGGCTGTCGCCGGTCAGCATGATGACGTCGATCTGCAGGTCGCGCAGTTGCCGCAGGGCTTCGGCGGAGCCTTCCTTGATCGGGTCGGCCACGCCGAGCAGGCCCGCCTCGCGGTCGTCGATCGCGACGAAGACGAC
>JAJFFA010000292.1 GCA_021776885.1 Planctomycetota bacterium | reverse complement strand
CCGGGTCGACCCGGATCAGGCCGCGCCGCTCCTGCGGCTGGGTGGGAAGGGCGTACGAAGCGAGGGTGAGACCGGCCGCCACGACGACGGCCCAAGCGGTCCAGGCAAAGTTCTTCATAGGGGCCTCCTACGAAACGCGGTGTCAGGGCCGTGCGTCGGGCGCAGGGTGCGCACCCGGGTGCTTCGGGCCCAGGTCAGTGCAGTCGGCGCCGGCCGCCGACCAGGCTGCTGGCGTCGCCCGCATCGAGGGCGGGACGGGGCAGCAGGAACTCCGCGCCAAAGGGCAGGGCGGAGTCGATCAGGTGCTCCGAATCCGGACCCGCCGGGGCGAGACGGCCGTCGCCGGAGCGCGGGCTCCCGGCCTTGCCCGGGACGCGGTTCCAGGCCTGCGCCAGGCGAGCGTGGTCGTGGCCCGCCACCGGGAAGACCTGGGGCACGCCACCGCGGCTGCGGGAGCTGTCCGAAACCGTGACCACGCCGGCCGAGCCCGCGGGGTTGCGCGAGGCGCGGCTCAGGGCCAGGGGGTGCACGGGCTGTCCACGTTGGATCCAACCACCGGCGGGAGCGGACACCGTCGTCACGCCCGCGAGCGCCTGGCCGGAGCCGGGGCTGGAGCTGGCGACGGGTTGTACGGGAGTGTTCGGCACCGGGTCGAAGACCTGGGCCAGGGTGACCAGCAGCACGGCGGCGGCGGCGGCGGCGATGCCACCGAACCAGACGCGGCGCGGTCCGGACGAGAGCATGGGGCGAGCCTCGAGCAACCCCTCGCGCACCAGCTCGGCGCGCACACCCGGCCAGAGGTCGGGGCCCCCAGCGGACAGGGCGGGCGCAGGGCGGGCCCCGCCAGACGCATCGTCCCGCAGGGTCCAGAGCACCTCCCGCGCCGACTGCGCACGCCCGGCAAGGGCATGGCAGGTCGGGCAGGTGTCCAGGTGGCCGGCCACTTTCTCCATCTCCGGGGCTTCGAGGTCGTAGCCCACGAAGAGCGGCAGGGCAGCCTGAACGTCGGTGCAGCTCGTGTCGTTTCGGTCCATGATTCGTTCTCGGTGTTCCTCGCTTTGGAACGCCGGCTTCTACGGGCGCCTCACGCCGCTGTTGGAGGAGGCTTCGTTCTCGGTCGCGGAATCCCCCGCTTTCACGGCGGAATCGGGCTGTGCGGCACTGCGCTCGCGCCTCTCCCACTCCTCCTGGAAGAGTTTTCTGCCCCGGTGCAGGCGCCAGCGGACCGTCACATGGGTGGCCCCCACGATCTCGGCGATCTCGGTGCAGGGCAGGCCCTCGAGCTCACGCAGCACCAGGACGGACTGGAAATGGGGGGCCAGGGCCCCGAGGCAGGCGTGGACCTCGGCCTGGGTCTCCTCGGACTCGACGTGGTCGGAGGGTCGAGCGTCACTGGGGTCGACCAGCTCGAGGGTGCGCTCGTCGTCCTCGTCCCCGCCCGAGGCCGAGAAGGTGGGCCGGCGCTTGCGCAGGTGGTCGATCGCCAGGTTGGTGACGATGCGATAGAGCCAGGTGGTGAACTCGTGGTGGAAGTCGAAACGCTCCAGGCTGCGGAAGACGCGCAGGAAGGCCTCCTGGGCCAGGTCCTCCGCGTCCTCGTCAGAGGGGACCATGTTGCGCGCGACCCGGAAGGCGCGCCGCTGGTGACGCCTCACGAGCTCGGCGAAGGCCTGCTCCTCGCCGGCCTGGGCACGCCGGATCAGGGCGTGGTCCTCGCTGTTGGCCTGCTCCGAGCGCTCGACTCCAGCGTCAGCGCCCTGCGGCTTGTCGGGGTCGGAGTCCGTCATCGCCTGGGTTCGGTGAGCCCGGCGGTCACCTCGATCTCCGCGCCCTGAGCCAGTGTATATCGGCCCCGGGCGGGGAAAAGACCCGTCGGAGTGCTGAGAAAGGGTGGCGGGGGAGGCCATGGCGCATGCTCCAGGCCCTCTACGCACTCCTGCGCAGGGTGTTGGACCCGAAAGCCCCCGTGGGCGGCAGGGCTCAGACCGTGGGGAAGCGCCCCTCGATCGCCCCCGCGTGGCGGAACTTCTCGCGGCGGTCGGCGATCAGCTGCTCCGGCGGCACCCCGGCCAGGGCGTCGAGGTGCCGGCCCAGGGCTTCGCCCACGCGCTCGTAGGTGAGCTTGGGTCCGCGGTGCGCGCCGCCGACGGGCTCCTCGACGATCTCGTCGATCAGCCCCAGCTCCGACAGGTCCTTCGCCGTCAGCTTCAGGGCGGTGGCCGCGTCGGGCGTGCGCTCGCCGTCCTTCCAGAGGATGGCCGCGCAGCCCTCCGGGCTGATCACGGAGTAGTAGGCGTGCTCCATCATCAAGACCCGGTCTCCGAGCCCGATGCCGAGCGCCCCGCCGGAGCCCCCCTCGCCGATGACGAGGGTCACGATGGGCGTGCGCAGGGAGAACATGGTCAGGATGTTCTCGGCGATGGCGGCGGCCTGGCCGCGCTCCTCCGCGCCGATCCCCGGGTAGGCCCCGGGGGTGTTGATCAGGGTGACGATCGGCAGCCCGAGCTTCTCGGCCAGGCGCATCTTGCGCAGGGCCTTGCGGTAGCCCTCGGGATGGGCGCAACCGAAGTTGCACGCCAGGCGCTCCTTGATCGTGCGGCCCTTGCGGTGACCGACCAGCAGCAGCCGCCGCTCGCCGAGGGTGGCGAAGCCGGTCACCATCGCCGGGTCGTCGCCGTGCACCTTGTCACCGAAGAGCTCGACGACGTCGGTGAAGAGGTGGGCGATGTAGTCCGAGGTGACCGGCCGGTCCTGGTGCCGGGCCACGCTGACCCGCTCCCAGGGCGAGAGATCGGAGTAGGTCGAGCGGATCGTCTCGTCCAGCTTGGCACGCAGGTCCTCGACCTCGCTCGAGACGTCCAACCGGGTCCGCGCGGAGAGCTCCTCGAGCTCGTGCAGCCGCGATTCGATCTCGTAGATGGGCCGTTCGAAGGCCAGGGGGGCCAGGGGGGCCGTCGCCCCTTCTTTGCGCTCGGTGGAACTCACGCCGACAATGGTCCAGCACGACGATCGGGAAGGCAAGCGTCTTCGAACGGGCCCTCGAAAGGGATAGGCTCCGTCCGTGGAACCCGAAACCAGCGCGAACACCCCGCCCCAGGCCTGGCGGGTCGAGATCCGAAAGAGGCCTGAGCACGACGATCCGGAGGGCACGAGCGCCCTCGCGGCCATCCGCGAGCTGGGGGTCGAAACGGTCACCAGGGTACGCCTGGGCAGGGGTTTCCTGCTCCCACCGGCCCTCGACCGCGGGGCCCTGGACGCCGCCGTGCGCGAGCTCCTGGCCGATCCGGTCCTCGATCAGGTCGAGGTGGCCGCCCCGGGCGCGCCCTTCGCTCCCCCCCCCGCCAGCGGCCACCGCATCCTGGTCGCGCGTAAGCCGGGCGTCATGGACCCCGTCGCGGGCACGGTCCAGCGCGCCCTCGTGCGCCACGGAGTGCTCGACGCCGACGGCCGCGACCCGGTGGCGACCTTCCAGGCCTGGCAGCTCGAGGGAAAGGCCAGCAGCGACGAGCTCGAGCGCATCG
>JAJFFA010000291.1 GCA_021776885.1 Planctomycetota bacterium | reverse complement strand
GATGTCGGGGATGCGCTCGCGGTTGACCGCATTGGGGCAGGCGAAGCCGAAGAGCCAGGCGAGGGCGAGGGCCTGGGCCAGGCGCCAGGTCGCCGTGGAACTCGGGGGACGCATGCGTGGTACAAGGATACGCGATGGACGACCGCCCCCCGTCCCATGGGCTGCCCGCCTCCGATGCGGCGGGGCTCGGCGAGCGCCTGGCGCCCCTGACCCAGCGCCTCGAGCTGTTCGTCGCGCACCTCGCCGGCCGTGCGGTGCTCTCGCGCGTCGAGCCGATCGACCTGGTGCAGGAGGTGTTCCTGCGCGCCCTGGGCGCCCGGGACGTGCCGCCGCCCGAGGCGAGCGACCCGGGCGAAGCGCGCCTCTTCGCCCTCATGAAGACCATCGCGCGGCACACGATCATCGACGCGGCGCGCGCCATCCGCACCCGCCGCCGCTCCGGCGAGCTGGGCGCCCTGGCCCTCGACGACTGGAGCCGCACCGGCGCCCTGCGCGCCAGCGCCCTGGCCAGCCGCTCACCCGGCCCCGCGACGCGCCTGATCGGAGTCGAGACCGAGCGCCGCCTGGTCGACGCCTTCCGGGCCCTCTCCCCCGAGCACCGCCGGGTCCTGGGCCTGCGCCAGTTCGAAGGCCTGAGCGCCGCGCAGGCCGCGCAGCGCATGGGCCGCAGCGAGGCGGCGGTGCACTCCCTCTACCGCCGCGCCCTCGAGGCCTGGTCCGCCGCCGGGGGAGAGGGCTAGCCGGTCAGCGCGGAGCCGTCGGCGGGCCGCCTTGGGTTGGATCGCCGTCGACACGTCCGCGGGGCAGGACGTGCAGGATGCGCTCGTCGCCGTCCGAGGAGTTCTGGAGCATGGTGTCGATCGCCACGACCCGTAGGCGCAGGTCGTCGACGCCCGTGGAAGGCGGCAGGTCCCAGACGAAGCTGCGGGCGCTCGCGGCGAGCTCGTCGGCGATGGTGTGGAAGGTGTGACCGCCATTCGAGGAGGCTTGGATACGGAATCCCCGTAGACCCTTGTCGTCGTCCGCGGACCACACGATCTGGATCGCTCCAGCACCGAAGAAGGAGGTGCCATGCGACGGCGCGAGCAGCTCGATCTCGGGCGCGTCGTCCCCGAGGCTCGGGTCGGGGCGGATCGTGAAGTAGTCCGAAAAGTACCACTCTTCGTTGTTGGAGTTGCCCTTGGCGCGCAGGGCGATGCGCGCGCGGTCGGTGCTGGCGTAGGGCACGTTGAGGGGACTGAACGCGCACTCGTCCGCGCCGGGGTGGCCGTTCGGCCCCTGGGCCATGCGATCGTCGGCGGCGGTCTCGATCCAGATCCGAGGGAAGTCGGACTCGAGATCGATGGCGTCATAGCAGACGTCGATCCGCTCGCCGCCACGGAACTCGCCCAGCTGGGTGTGGAAGCGGACGTCGCCGGCCGGTTCGTGCGCCGGAATGACCAGCCAGAACTGCTCGAAGCCCTCCTGACCCGCATCGTCCGTGGCCACGATCCGGAACGGCAAGTGCGTCACGAGCTGCGACCCGATGTGCGGAACGACGAACTCGACCCTGCGTCGCTCGGGTGCCAGTCCGGGAATGAGGTTCAGGAACTCGCCCGTCGTCGCGCCCGGATCCAGGCCGCGTACGTCGAAGCGGGTGAGCGCTCCGTCGTCGGAAGCCTCCCACTCGAGGAAGATCTTCTCGCCGGGGTGCACGATCGGGTGCAGACGCGTGACGAGGCGCACCACGGGGCGCTCGTCCGACAAGTCCGGGGGCGTGGTCAGGAAGGGCTCGAACAGGATGTCGCCCTCGAAGGGCTGGCCCTGGCCGGGGGGGTGGTAGATCGGGTTCGTCGGACCGCTGGGATCGTCCCAGTAGTTGCCCGCCACGTGGAACGGCCAGAAGTTCCCGAGTGGGGTCGCCATGTTCTTGGCGGCGAGGGCGTTGTTCTCGAACACGTTGGGTCGCTCGAAGCCGTCCAGTCGGATCCCCGAGCCGACCGATCCGCTCGGGTTCGAGACGTCGTTGTGAACGCCGATGTCGTTCCCGCGGAACTCGAGCCCGGACCCGAGCGCGCTGCCCTGAGCGGCGGGCCGCAGGCCGATCGAGCAGTTCTCGATCCTCGAATCGCGCAGGAACAGGCGCGCCTCGTTCGCCACGACGCCGATCCCCGCGCCGTCGATTTCGAGGTGCTCGAACACGTGCCAGCCGGGCCCGGTGGCGAGGGAGAACCACTCCGCGTTGGGGTCGAGGCGCTCGAAGCGCAGGGGCCTGCCCGGGAGCCCGCGCAGACAGGCGTCCGTGCCGAAGTCCCCCCCCACGCTGAACCCCCCCAGGGGTCCGAAGCGCAGCACGGCGCCCGGTTCGATCAGGATGTCGCCCGTGGCCTGGCCGCGCTCGAGGAAGTGGTAGGGCACGCCCAGGTCGGGCATGCGCAGGCGGCTGCGGTAGAGACCGAACGTGCGCTCGACTCCCAGGATCGCGTTCTGCGCGTTGCCCGCGGCGGGGACCACGCTGTCGTGCGTCAGCCCGACGCTGCGGGTCCAGACCGGATAGTCGTTGCCGAGCAGCGTGTTGCTCGGATCCAGGTGGAACTCGGTCTCGGTCTCGAAGGACTCGAGCACGAGCGCCGGGCCCGGCACGCCCGTGACCTGCACGCGCTCGATGGCGCGATCCTGCATCGAAGCCGAGAACTGGAGCGCCGCGACCGAGTCGATACCGTCGCCCTCCATGCGCCAGAATCCGCGCACTTCGACCAGGGCCTCGGGATCGCTGAAGCTGACGTCCTCGAACACCGTCGTGCCGCCGAACTCGTAGAGCTCGGCCGCGAAGTCCACGCGCTCGAAGCGCATGAAGGTGCTCGGGCCGCGGGGGCCGACCCTGCCGTCCATGCCGAAGTTGGCGTCCCGCGCGACGAGTCTGCCCCGCTCCTGCACGTACACGCCGAGGTCGACGTCGGCGAAGGCGAGCTCGACGGAGCCCCCCTCCACGAGGAACCCGCTGGTGTCGTCCCCGAGCAGTGACACGCGCCGCGCCGCGCTGCCGAGGGCGCGCAGGGTCCCGCGCACCTCGAGGTTGCGACCGGTCTCAACCACGATCGTGACCCCGGGATCGACCTCGAGCGTGCCTCCCTCGACCAGCACGAGATCCTGGCAGATGGTGTAGGGCGAGCCGGCGAGGGTCCAGCGCACGGTTTCGCCTGCGGCGGGCAGTCGCAGGCCGCAAGGATCGGGGGGAGCGTCGCCGATGGTCAGGTCGTCGATGTAGACAGACGCTGCCGGGCCGCCGATCTGCCCGAACGCCCAGGGCGCGTGGAAGCGCAGGGCGATGCGGCCCGCGCCCGGCAAGCTGGCCTGGATCGGCGCGTAGGCGAACTCGCCGGGGACCATTGGCACGCGGGTCGAGAGCAGGCGCACGCTGAAGTCCCCGACGTCGGTCGGCGAGCTGCCGGTGTTCGTCCCGCCCCCGGGCGAGTACATGACGTCGCACGACACGTCGAGCGCGTCGGTTGAGCTGCCCAGGATCCAGGCGCTCAGGAGGTCCCCGGCCGCTTGCCCGGTCACGCTGGGCAGGACCGCCCAGGTCGACAGCTCGCCACCGAGCCAGTCGGTCGCCCAGGAGTTGGCCGAGAGGGAACCGACGCCGCTGTGGGCGAAGCCCGCGAACAGGCCGCTCTGCCAGGCCGGTCCTTCGGCGGGCTCGCTCTGGTTCGAGAAGCTCCAACCGCGCGCGATCAGCTCGGGCGGTCCCATGGCGCTCTGGGGCGTGCCGGCGAGGTCTTCGAAGCCCTCCTCCAGCTTGAAGGTCTGAGCCGCGCCGAGCGGGGTCAAGCCGGAGGCGAGGGGCACGCTGAGGAGCAGGTGACGCAGTCGGGAGGAGATCATGGAACCGGAGGGGGGGGCGGTGGACGGGGATCCGGAGGGAACGAGCCCTCTGGAGTCTCATGCGCGTGGGCCGAGCGGATCCGATCAAGAATCCGGGAGTTCTACGAAACGCGACGAGGTCCGGACAGGTGCCGCGATCCAGGGTAGCTTGGACGCGATTCCATGGTCGAGATAACCGCCCTCCTCTACCACGACCTGCGCGAGCTGGCGCGCCGCGAGCTGTCCTCCGAACGCGCCGACCACACCCTCGTTCCGACGGCCCTGGTGCACGAAGCCTGGCTGCGCCTCGGGGGGCCGGACGCGTCCTTCGAGAGCCGCGCGCACTTCTTCGGCGCCGCGGCGCGGGCCATCCGGCGGGTACTGATCGAGCATGCGCGGCGCCGTACCAGCGCCCGGCGCGACGCAGGTCGGGCGCCCACGACCCTGGGCCAGGACGCGCCCGCCGCGGCCGACGAGCGAGACGACGGGCTCTGGCTGGCCCTGGACGCGGCTCTCGAGCGGCTCGCAGTGTTCTCGCCGCGCAAGGCGCGGCTGGTCGAGCTGCGCTTTTTTGCCGGGCTCTCGGCGGATGAGCTGGCGCGGGCGCTCGACGTCTCCGAGGCGACCCTGCGGCGCGAGTGGCGCCTGACCCGCGCGTGGCTGCGAGCGGAACTGGGCGAAGACGCCGGTGTCTGAGCTCTGGCGTCAGGTCGAGGTCCTGTTCGAGCGCACATCTGAATCCGACGCGACGCGCCGCGCAGAGCTGCTCGCCGAGGCCGACCCGGCGGTCGCGGCCGAAGTCCGACGTCTGCTCGCGGCCGACGTGCGCGCCGACCCGTTCCTGGACGAGCTCGAGGGCGGAGACTGGATCGCGCGACACGATCCGCTGATCGGGCGACGGCTCGGCGCCTACCGCTTGAGCGCCTTGATCGGTCTAGGCGGGATGGGGGTCGTCTATCGCGCGCGGCCCTTGGACGACGCCCTCGAGCGCGACGTGGCGATCAAGCTGATCCGCGCGGAGCGCCTCGACGCCGTGGCGCGCCGGCGCTTCGAGCTCGAGCGACGGGCTCTCGCGGCCCTCGACCACCCGCACATCGCGCGCCTGATCGACGTCGGAACGACGGAGGACGACGAGCCCTACTTCGTGATGGAGCTGGTCGAGGGCGTCTCCATCGATCGCTACTGCCGCGAGCATGCGCTCGAGCTGCCCGAGCGGTTGGCCCTCTGCGAGTCCATCGCGCGAGCCGTGCACTACGCCCACGAGCGGCGGGTCGTGCACCGCGATCTCAAGCCCCCGAACATCATGATCGACGCGGCCGGTCGGCCGAAGCTGCTCGACTTCGGCATAGCGCGTCTGCTCGACGACGCTCAGCAGGGTGCGCCAGCGACGCACACCGCCGCGCGCGTCCTCACGCCCGACTACGCGAGCCCGGAGCAGCTGGGTGGAGGCCCGATCACCCCGGCCATGGACCTCTGGTCCCTGGGGGTCGTCTTCTACGAGCTTTTGACCGGCGAGAAGCCCTTCGCGCGCAGTGGCGCGAGCCTGCTCGACTGGCAACGCGCCGTCACCGAGCGCACGCCGCTACGGCCGAGCCGGGTGGACACCGACCTCGGGCGGATGCTCGACGCGGAAGTCGACCGCGTGCTCTTGCTGGCCCTACGGAAAGAGCCCCAGCGGCGCTACGCATCCGCCCGAGCCCTGGCTGACGACCTGGAGCGCCTGCGCGTGGGGCGCCCGGTGCACGCCCCCAACGAGAGCCTCGTGCATCGCGCGTATCAGGTCGCACGACGCAACCGCGTCGCGACTGGAGCCGTGCTTGCGTTGCTCGTCGCGACCGTGACCGCGTTCCTGTCCGTTCGCGCGAGCGAACAGCGTGCGCGTTCCGAAGCGATGCATGCGCGCATCGAGGCGCGCTCGTCCGGCGCGATCGCCGAGCTGGCCCTCGACACGTTCCTGTCTTCGTCTTCGGTCGGCGACGCGCAGCAGCGCGACGCGGCGCGCACACAGCTGCGGCTGCACGCCGAGCGCGTGCGACGCGAGTTTCCGGCACAAGCGCACCTGCGAGCCAATCTGCTCGACTCCCTGGGCAGCATGGCCGTACGCCTCGACGCCTGGGACGAAGCCGACGCACTGCTGCACGAGGCCCGCTCGATAAGGCATGACGCCTTCGGCGAGCGCAGCCTCGAGGTCGCGCTCTCGGAGCGCAGCCTGGGTGCGCTGGCCTTCGCCCGCGGGCACGTTACCGACGCTCGGTCGCACTTCGAGGTCGCGTTGCGGCTGCAGCGCGAACTGCCCGTCGGGACTCACTCGGACGTGGCGTCCGCGTGCAACGATCTGGCGACATGCCTGCGCCGGCTCGGCCTCCTGGGTGCCGCGCTGGAATTGCACGAGGAGGCCCTCGAGCGACGTCGCGCCCACGCGGCCGGGGAGGACAACGACCTGGTCGTCGCGGAGAGCCTCAACAACCTGGCTCTCGTCGAACTCGACCTCGGGCGGCCGCAGG
>JAJFFA010000030.1 GCA_021776885.1 Planctomycetota bacterium | reverse complement strand
GCGCGGGGCCGCAGGCGGGGCCGCCGGACGAGCTGCGCGTGTCCCAGGCCGTCGAGCTGGCCGCGGCCCACGTGGTCGACGCGGTGCTCTCCGCCGACTTCGTCCACGGGTCGAGCTTCCCGCTCCTTCCGGGGCGCTATCAGGTCGAGCGCTGGCGCGCCGGCGAGCGGCGGCGCGTCGCGCACATCGACGTGCGCGGCGGGCTCACGTCGACCGTCGTGCTCGAGCCCTGAAGCCGCCGGCGCGACCGTTGCCGGCTCCCTTGGTCGACGGGGGGGAGGTCGCGGTGTCGGAGGCAGGCCTCGACGCTGCCGAGGCAGCAGGGAGGTCTGTCGTGAGCTTTCGCTGTCTGCCAAGACCTCCGACACCGCGGGAACTCCTGCGACCACCCGAAGGACTGCGTCCATCCGGGACGTCCGAGGCCGCAGGAGGACTCGACCCTTGCGTACCCACCAGGCGAACCCGGCAGGTACGTAGACGGTCTCGTCACAGGGGAGTGTCGATCCGTCCACGAGTGGGGTGCAGGATTCGGGAATATTGCTGCGCTTGTCCCGACCCAGGAACCAGGCCCAGGCTCAGCGCGCCTCGAGCCCGGCCAGCCAGCGCATGCCCGCCAGCAGCCCCACCCGGGCGCTCCAGGCCATGTTGAAGGGCTCGAGGTCCGTCGTGTTCTCGGGGGTGTCCCCGGCGGAGTGGTAGTGCACGTCGTGGTCGACACGCACGAGCTCGCGCTCGCTCCAGGACTCGCCCGGCATGCCCGCGGTCCGGGGCTGCTCGTCGGGTTGGCCCCAGGCGCTGGCGAAGAGGGTCAGGGCCGGCAGCCCACCCTGCTTGAAGCCGTCCGAGCCGCTGAAGACGTACGAGTCGGTCCCCCCCAGGCTCTTGTTCGTTGCCCACTGCTGCGGGAACGCCTGCGCCGCCGGGGTGGTGGCGTGCTCCTCGAGCACGGCCAGGAGCGTGCGGATGAAGGCGACGTTCGCGGGCAAATCGTCCGGTTCGATCGAGAGCTGGTCGGCGCCCGAGCCGAAGCCGGACTGGTCGTAGTTGACCACGCCGATCAACTCCCCGGGCGCCAGGCTCGCGAGGTAGTGACGGGTCGATGCGATCTCGGTGCCCCACAGGGCGAAGCGCACCTCGCGCGCGGGGGCCTCGACCAGTCCCCAGCGCACGCAGCGCGCCCAGACGTCGGCGATCTCCATCACGATGGCCTCGCCGCTGCCGTTGTCGTTGGCGCCGGGGCCGCCGGAATCCGAGTCGCCGTGTGCGCAGAAGAGCAGCGCGCCGGGGGGCGCGCCCTCGCGCGCCGCCAGGCTGGCGACGACCGTGCGCGGACGGGCGCGCTCGATGTGGGCCTCGAGCTCGAACTCGACCTCGAGGGTCTGGCCCTGCTCCAGGCGCTCGCGCAGGAGGGCGCCCTCGGGGGTCGAGAGACCGAAGACCGGGAAGGGGTTCTCCGCTCCCTGGGCCAGGTGGTGCACCACGGCGTAACGTCCGTCGAGGGTGGCGCTTCCATCGACCAGGGCCAGGGCCAGGTCCTTGTGCCTGCGGCTCGCACGCCCGGTCAGCCAGGCTGCCCCGCCCGTCGGGTCACTCGCGAGGGCCACCCTTCCGCTCGCGGCGGGGGAGAAGCCCCAGGGCCAGGCGCTCGTCAGCGGGAGCTCCTCGCTCTCCCCGCCCGCGGCCGGTCGCGCGTGGACGACGACGCGCCAGCTGGGCTCCCAGTGCACCCACTGTTCCTTGCCCTCGATCACCTGCACGTCGAGTTGCATGGCGCGGAAGCGTTCCGCGCGCCACTCCGTGATCGCGTTCCCGGCAGGGGTCCCGCCCATGCGCGGGCCGAAGGCACAGATCTCCCGCACCCGGCGCGCCAGGCGCTCTTCGTCGACGTGGGCGGCGACGTGGATCTCGTTGTGCAGATCCGACGGGGCGATGCTGCCGGGGCTCGCGCCAAGTGAAACGGGGAGCGGGCTGGGGAGGGCGGCCAGCAGGAGGGCGAGGGAGAGCATCAGCGCAGAATACCAGCGCAGCGGCGCGCGCCCCTCGATAGAGTCCGGACGTCCATGCAGGTCCCCGCCGAGCCCCACGCCGACCGCCCGGGTCCGGGTCGCGCTGTCATCGCGACGTGGGTCGTCGTGCTGTGCATCATCTGGGGTAGCACCTGGATCATCATCCGCGAGGGGCTGGACGACTTGCCGCCGTACACGGCCGCCGCGGTGCGCTTCGCCGTCGCCTGGGTGGTGATGCTGCTCGTGGCACCGGCCCTGGCGCGACGCGAGGGCGGCAGCCGGCCGCCGCTGATGATGGTGCTGATGATGGGCCTGCTGAACTTCGGCGCGTCCTACGCCATCGTCTACTGGTGCGAGACGATCCTGCCCTCGGGGCTGGTCAGCGTGCTGTGGGCCGTGTTCCCGATGATGATGGCGCTCAGCGGCCACTTTGCCCTGGGCGAGCGCCTGGTCGGCCGCCAGGGCCTGGGTTTCGTCGTCGGCTTCGTCGGGGTCGGCCTGCTGTTCGCCACGGACATCCGTGCCGTGGGGCCGGAGGCCGTACCGGCGGGGCTCCTGCTGCTACTCTCGCCCCTGGTGTCGTGCATCGGCACGACCTACGTCAAGCGCCACGGCAAGGGCACCAGCTCGGTGCTGCTCAACCGCGACGGCATGTTCGTCGGTGCCCTGGTGCTCGCGCTCTTCGCCCTTGGCGAGCGCGGACAGGAGATGGTCTGGTCGAAGACGGCGGTGGCCAGCGTCCTGTATCTGGCGACCGTGGGGACGGTCCTGACCTTCGGCGTCTACTACTGGCTGATGCGCTACGCCTCGGCCAGCGCCCTGTCCTTGATCGCCTACGTCACACCCCTGATCGCCTTGACCCTGGGTGCCCTGCTGCGCGCCGAGCCCCTGAGTGCGAACACCGTGGCCGGTACGGCCGCGATCCTGGCCGGGGTTGCCCTGGTCCTGCTGGGCAAGCCCCGGCGCCCGACGCTCACGGAAACGCCGTGACCTCGATGGCGTTGGTCAGGTTCGAGTCGACGCCGTCCCGGTACCAGTACTGGAAGTAGAAGCGTGAGCCGGCGCCGACCACGCCCAGGGCGGGGGGCAGGCTCAGGAGGTCGACCGGGCGCGCCGCGTTGCCGCTCACGTCCGTCGGGTCCGGGGGGCTCAGGCGCGCCAGGCTGCCCCCGACGCAGCGCACGCCGACCCCCAGGGGCAAGTCGACGCTGCGGGTCCCTACGAAGAACATGCCGAACTCGCTGGGCGGCAGGGAGAAGGCCGACAGGGTCAGGTCAGCGAGGGACAGGCTCGAGCCTCCGGCCCAGCCCAGGAGGCCGCCGCTGCCCGTCGAGTTGGGAGTCGTGCCGCAGACGATGCGCAGCGGACCCAGGAGACCGAGGGATGTGTTGATGGTGCACTGCAAGCGCGACAGATTCGTGTTCCCGAGGGTGCTTCTCAGGAGGCTGCCCGTGTCGCCCTGGGCGCTGCCGCCGATGAAGACCTGGTAGGTCGTGTTGGCCTCGAAGGCGTACACCGGCGTCCCGTTGATGTCGAAGGTCAGCCGCGGGCGGAAGGACAGGCTGAGCCCTCCGGGACCGAGCTCGTAGCTTCCGGGCACGCTGCTGCCGTCCTGCACCTTGATCATGCGTAGCGACTGGGGGTCGACGCTGGAGATGTCGAGGGGTTCGGTGAATCTGAACTCGAGGGAGGCATCCTGATGCACGTCCACGATGGCGCACGAGATCGGGTTGCCGCCGGCGCCGGACGAGCAGCCCAGGTTGCAGGACTCGATGTAGAAGGACCCGCGCGCCTCGGCCAAGCTGGACAGGGCGGCGACGAGGAACAGGGTTCGGATGATGTGCATGGTGTGCCTTGCGGTAGAGGGGCTAGCCCGGGTTAGAAACGGAAGGGCAGGCGCAGGTGGCGTAGGACGGGAAGCGGAGCTGCGAGGTCGACGCCTTGACCCTGGGCGTCCAGCTCGAAATCCACGCGGAAGCGCACGAAGTCCCAGTCCGCGGCGTTCAGGGCCGCTGGATCGGCGGCGAAGTCGCCCTGGGCGCTGCTGAAGCTCTGCGCCTCGTCGGGTTGACCCAGGGCGTCGGCGCGGGTGGCGTCGAAGGTGATGCGCACGAGGTGGTCGTCGCGATAGGCGTCCACGGCGCCGGTGGCCAGGCGGAAGGCGCGCGGCACGAGGGAGACCTCGACCTGCCCGGCGGGCTGGAAGTCGGTCAGGGGGCCCATCGAGGCGTCGACCACGACCCGCAGTCGGTCGAGGGCGGCGTCGTAGCTGGCGGACTCGACGCTGAACAGGCGCTCTTCCGGGGCGCCGATCTCGGCCAGGCGCAGGCTGAAGCGGCGCAGCAGGGCGGGGTTGCGCTCGTACACGTCGTCGAAACCGCTGATCCCGCCGGCGTCCAGGAGCATGGCGAAGGGGTCGCCGTCGATGAAGGGCGGATCAGGCGCGGCGCCCAGGGGGTCGGGGCCGACCAGAGGGGCCTCGAACAGGACCCTCTGGTCCGTGTCGCGCAGCACCTCACCGGTCGGGCCGAGGCGGTCGAAGAAGAGCTCGACCTGGTCGTCCGCGCCGCTCGGGTCGCGGCGTGCGGCGCCCAGGGCGATCCAGCGCGACTGGGCCCGGGAGGCGCTCGAGTGCTCGGGCACCAGGCGGCCGATGAAGGCGCCCTGCTGCCAGCCGACGGGCGGTGGTGAGAAGACCTTGGTGACATCGTCGCCGACGCTGGCGGCGAGGACCAGGTCGCGCTCGAGATCGCGCACGTGGATCTGGATCAGGCCAGGCCCGCCGTCGCCGCCGGCGCCCAGGACCGGGCCCTCGGGATCGGCGAGGTCGACCAGGGCCTGGGGTGACGTCGGGTCGTAGCAGGGTGAGCCCTGGGGCGGAATGGCCAGGCCCTCGAAGGCCTCGTTCGGGATCGAATCGCAGGACCAGAGCGACGGGCCGCTCGAGCTCGAGCCCCCTTCGTCGTCGTGCCCCGCGCCGCCCTGCCCGCCCAGGGCGCGGATCGGCCGCCTGGGGTTCGGCAGGTTGTGGAAGAGCGGGTCGCGGTAGTCGTCGCCGGCGCCCACGGCCAGCGCCGCGATGTTCACCTGGCCCAGGGCCTGCAGCACGATGTGCCCGCCCGAGCCTCCGCCGGAGCCTCCGCCGACGCGGTCGAAGAAGAACGTGCTCTCGCCGCCGCCGCCGTGGCCCCCGTCGGCGTGGATCGTGCCCATGGGGCCGATCTCGATGTCTTCCAGGCTGAAGACGGTGATGCTCCCCGCGCCGCCGCCCGCCCCGGAGCCCTTCTCGTCGCCGGCGAAGGAGAAGGGCTCGTTCGGGAAGGAGTCCGAGTCGACCGCGTCGCCGCCGCCGCCCCCGCCGGCGCCGGCCCAGGTGCGCTCGAGCTCGCCGCGGATGAGGTCACCGTTGTTCAGGGCCAGCACGCCGTAGAAGTCGTTCGTGGGGTCGCCGTCGCGGAAGGGCGAGCGGCCCGCGGCGCCGCCGGCGGCGCGGCCGTTCATGGACACGGCACCGGTCCCGGCCGCGCCTCCGGGGAAGCCCGACTCGGCGTCCATGCCCACCAGCACCTGGCAGCGCACGAACAGATTGCCGAAGGGGTAGAGGATGTCGCCGCCCAGGCGTCCGCCGCCGCCGCCCGCGGCGCGCCGCGCGTTGCGGCCGTTG
>JAJFFA010000290.1 GCA_021776885.1 Planctomycetota bacterium | reverse complement strand
GAAGCAGAACAGCCTGGCCGTGGGTGACGGCTCGCTGCGCGTCGGCCAGACCGTCCATTTCGTGGTACGCGACGCCGATTCGGCTACCCGCGACCTCGAGCGAGCCCTGGGCGCAGCGCCCGGCGCGGCGGACGCGGCCCTGGTCTTCACCTGCGGGGGCCGCGGCCGGCGCCTGTTCAAGCGTCCCGACCACGACGTCGCTTGCCTGCAGTCGGCCCAGCCACACCTGGGTACCGATCTACCCACGGCGGGCTTCTTCGCCGCCGGCGAGATAGGCCCCGTGGGGGGCCAGAACTTCCTCCACGGCTTCACCGCCAGTATTGCGCTCTTCCGCCAGCACGCGCCCGCCGGATAGCATTGCGCGGATGTCGATACTGCTATGGATCATCGCGATCGCGGCCTTCCTCCTGGCCTGCGCTGCTCTGCTCGCCGTCAAGGGCATGACCGTCACCCTCGAGGACGGGCTGGCCGATGCCCGGCGCCTCGTTCGTCGCAACGAAGAGGAGCTGGCGACCGCCCTCTCCAACCAGCGCCAGCTGGTCGCCAGGATGGCACGCGGCGAGAGCGTCGACCCGGAGATGATCCTCGAGGGTCGGCTCTGGGGCGATCTCCCCGCGCCCGACGCCCTGCGCCTCTTCCAGGATGACGAAGACCTGGTCGTGGTCGACGTGCGCACGGTCGCCGAGGTGCAGTCGGGCATGATCCGCGGCGCGCGGCACATCCCCCTCGACGAGCTGCCGGAGCGCTACGCGGAACTCCCCAAGGACCGCTCCGTGCTCTTCTACTGCGCGGCGGGCGCGCGCTCCGCCGACGCCTGCGAGTTCGCGGTGCGCGAGGGCTTCGAGCAAGTGAACAACCTCTCCGGCGGCTTCCCCAACTGGGACGGCCCGACCGAGAGCCCGAGTCACAGATGAACGACATGCACCAGGATGGGCTGAAGGACAGCGAGGTCGAGCGCGACCTCGCCTTCGCGATCGAAGCGGCGCGCGCGGCGGGGCAGCGCGCGATGCTGCTGCGTGAGGCCGGGCGCTGGGAGGGAAAGACCCTGGCGGACGTGGGCGACAATGCCTGCGACGGCTTCCTGCAGGGCTTCATCCAGGGGCGCTACCCCGAGGACGGGATCCTGTCGGAGGAGACGGTCGACTCGCCCGAGCGCCTGGCCCACCAGCGGGCTTGGATCGTCGATCCCCTCGACGGAACGAAGGAGTACAGCCAGCTGCGGGACGACTGGGCGGTGCACGTCGCCCTGACCGTCGCTGGCGCCTGCGCCCTGGCTGCCGTGGCCCTGCCTTCCCAGGACCGCGTCCTGTGGGGCGTCGCCCTGGAGGGCCGCGAGCGCCATGGCCTCGACGGCGCCGGCACTTTGCTCTCGGGCGACTCCCCCGCTGCGAACCCGCCGCGTGTTGCCATCAGCCGCAGCCATACGCCGCCCTGGGTCGAGAAGTTCGTCGCTGGCCTCGGCGGCGAGACGCGCCCGGCGGGCAGCGCCGGCAACAAGGTAGCCATGCTGCTGACCGGCGAGGCCGACGTGTACGTGCACAAGGTCGGCCTGAAGGAGTGGGACACCTGCGCCCCCGAGACCGTCGCTCGCTCCCTGGGCTGGCACGTGTGCAAGCTGGGCGGCGACGCGCACGTCTACAACCGCCCGGACCCCAAGAACCACGAGCTCGTGGTCTGCCGTCCCGCCGCCCGCGAGGGCGTCCTGGCCGCCCTGGCGGCCGCGGGCGCGCTGGACTAGCCGGCGACGTTCGGCACCGAGACATACGGCCGCCGAGCAGCAAGCTGCCCGGCGGCCGGTTCGTGTCGAGCCTCCGGCGTATGCCGGCCCGAGCCTAGAAGCGCTCGCTGTTGTAGCCGCGCGGACCGAAGACGTTGGCCGGCAGCTCGCCACCGATGCCCGTGTTGCGCTTGATGATGACTGCGAGGGTCTGGGAGTTGATGAAGCGCTTGACCGACTGGGGCAAGACGCGCTCGTACCAGAAGGCGTCGGCGCCGCGCAGTCGCAGGAACTGGTCGAGCAGCACGCGATGGACCAGCTGACCGACGAGGGCGCCGTGCACGTGGTCCTCGGCCAGGCCGCCGACCCAGGCATCGATGTTGTTGACGTTGCCGTAGGCCGCCTCGAGGGAGGCGCGGATCACCGCGTTGGCGCTGATGTCGGCGAAGCTAGACACGGGCGCTAGCCCGTAGTCGGTACGCAGGGTGTTGTAGTCCGGAATGCCGTGGTCCCGGCCGCGCTGGATGTTGAGCGAGGCCAGGTCGAAGCCTCCGGAGCCTGGCGGGCCGAACAGGAAGTTGCGGATGTCGTTGACGACGCGCGTGTCCACGTTCTGGGCCGCCTGGATCGCGAGCCCACGCAGGAGCGAGTCGATCCCGTTGTCCTCGAGCTGCGAGGGCGCGAAGAACGCATCACGCAGGGGCAGGTTGCCCTCGGAGGCGACGTTCAGGTTGGAGTCGAGGCGGGCCAGCGTGGCGCTGAGCATGCTGTGCCCGAAGCGGTAGCTGGCGGTGGAGAAGGCGTTCTCGATCGAGGCGTCCACGCTCGCGTTGTAGCCGCCATAGGCCGGGACCGTGCCCAGCAGGGTCGGCAGGAACTCGCGGAAGGTGATCGCCTGCATTTCGGCCCAGACCATCAGGCGCGCGGCCTCGTAGATCTCGTCGCCGGTCGCCCCGGGCAAGGCGGTACCGAAGAGGTCGGCCCAGAAGTTGTGCTCACGCAGGAAGAGCGTGTGCATGCACGTCAGACCGGCCTGCTCGTTGGCACGCACGTCCCCGGCGATGAAGAGCGCCGGCGACGGCCCGCCCGCGTTGGGCAAACCGGCTGTGTTGTACGGCAACAGGCGCCCGGGGCTCTCCTTGAGCCGCCCGGTGCCATCGAAGGTGCGCAGGAAGTCGGCGCGCACGGTGTCGGATCCGTACACGTTCGACCCGTCGATCCAGGTGCTGATCTGGTTCACCTGCTGGCGAACCCCGTTCATGTCGGTGATGTGCACCGTACGGTTGAGCGGGATCACCTCGTTGCCGGTGGCAAAGGGATCGAAGAACGGGTCACCGATCGGAACGGGGATGTCGAGGGGCTCGACCGGGTCGGCGCCCTCGGACAGGTCGATGTCATGGTCCAGGAACTGCCCCCA
>JAJFFA010000289.1 GCA_021776885.1 Planctomycetota bacterium | reverse complement strand
GCCGACCCCCGCCGCCCCCAACACGAGAACAATGAAGACCAAGCAAACCCTCTTGCTCGCGGCCCTCGCCGTCCCGGCCCTGTGGGCCTACACGCTGCCGCGCGACAGCGTCTCCTTCGGCCCTTCGAAGGGCACCAGCGTCTCCAAGACCTTCCATCTGACCAGCGAGCTGGCCCTCGACGACATGAGCTACCTCATGAACGGGCAGTCGCCTCCGATGATGCCGGAGATGGAGATGGACATGAAGGTCGACCAGACCGTGTCGGTGACCGACACCTACGGCGAGTCCAAGGACGGCCAGGTGGTGCAGCTGACCCGCACCTACGACACCATCGGCTCGGAGATCAACGTCGAGGTGTCCGTCGACATCATGGGCGACGTGCAGAACAACAGCCAGTCGGGCTCGGGCACGAGTGAGCTCGAGGGCGCGACCGTCGTGTTCAGCTGGAACGAGGACGACGAGGCCTACGACCGCGCCTTCGAGGACGGCGATGGCGACGAGGACCTGCTCGAGGGCCTGAGCGAGGACATGGACCTGCGCCGGCTCCTGCCGGACGGCGACGTGTCCGAGGACGACGAGTGGGAGATCGATCTGGCCGCGGTCATCGACCTCCTGGCTCCCGGCGGCGACGTCAAGGTCGAGGTCGAGATGGAGGGCGGCGAGTCCCCCATGGGCGGCGGCCCCGACCCGGGCACGATGACCAACTTCCGCGAGATGATGGGCGACCTGCTCGAGGGTGACGCCACCGGCAAGTACATCGGCAAGCGCGACGTCGACGGCACCGAGGTGGCCGTGATCGCCATCACCATCGAGGTCAACAGCGCCCGCGACATGAGCGAGTTCATGGGCGACATGGTCGGCGACGAGATGCCCGAGGGCATGGACGTCAGCCTCGACCGCGTCGACATGGAGTTCAGCCTCGAGGCCGAGGGCGAGCTGCTCTGGAACCTCGAGGCCGGGCATGCCTACTCGCTCTCCATCACCGGCGATGCCAGCGTTGCGATGGACATGGCCATGGCCATGGACATGGGCGGACAGTCCATGGACATGGAGATGAGCATGGAGATGTCCGGAACGATGACCCAGGAAATGACCACCGAGTGACACGCTCGGTGTAGCGCTGGCCCAGCAGCGCACCACCCAAGAGGGGTCGCGTTCGGCAGCGGACGCGACCCCTTCTACAAGAAGATGCAGCCCGCCCCCCCGCGCTACGCGCCCGAGCGCCCCTTCCCGTCCTATGCGTTCCTGCCCGGGCGCGACCCGCACCCGACGCGCAGCCCGGAAGGACACTCCTACGGCGCGGAGGGCGAGGTCGAGCCCCTCGATCCCGAGCGCTGGGGCGAGTCCTCCGACTACCTGTACGGCGTCGACCTGTACAACCACGGCTACCTCTGGGAGGCCCACGAGGCCTGGGAGGGTCTGTGGCACCCGGCCAAGGGTGACCCACGCCTGGCCGGTCACCTGCAGGGGCTGATCCAGTGCACCGCCGCGGCGCTCAAGGTGCGCATGGGCCAACCCAAGGGGCTCGCCCGGCTCGCCGAGCTGGGCACCGCGCGCCTGCTGGTCATCGCCCGCGAACACCCACAGCACCTGGGCGTCGACCTGATCGACTTCGCCGCCGCCTTCCGGAGCTTCGCCGCATCGGAGCCGCAGGACGCCGAGGCACGCCCCGTGCTCGAGCTCTGCTTCGACTAGCTTTCTAGCGCCTATTCCAGGTCTAGCGCCGCGAGCATCTCATCCAGCAGCGCGAGTACGACCGAGCGCTGCAGTTCGATCCCGGCCACCCCCAGCGGGGGTACGTGCAGGAAGAGCCCGGGGACGCCGCTGCGCTCGGTGTGCTCCAGGACATGGCGGTAGACCCGCTCGCAGACGTAGCCCCCGGCGTCCGTCGAGATCTCGGTGCGCTGGGCGCCAGCGCGCCGCAGGGCTGCCTCGAGGCGCCCCAGGTCGAAGCGCGTGTGCAGATCCGGAGCCTCGCCCAGT
Source organism: Planctomycetota bacterium (assembly GCA_021776885.1). Lineage (GTDB taxonomy): Bacteria > Planctomycetota > UBA1135 > UBA1135 > JAJFFA01. Next base: position 5,640 of record JAJFFA010000289.1, on the reverse strand, counting down.
CCCGCGGCCTGCGCCATCTCCCCGGCGCTGTCCGCACGGCCCGGGCGCAGGGCCGTGGTGGCACGCTGTTCCAGGCGGAAGGTGTCCCCCGGGTGAACGCCCGTCGCCAGCACCAGGCTCGGAGGGTGCGGAAACAGGGCCAGAGCGGCGTCCAGATCCCGGGCGGAGCCGGCGAAGGTGACCGAAAGTTCACGCCCCAGGAGGGTCCCTGCACCCGCCTGGTGCCCATCCAGTGAGCGGGCCAGGAGGCCACTGGGGTTTTCTTCGACCCCCTCGAAGGCGCCGAAACCGGTGACGAGGACGCTGCTGGAGCGGTGATCTGCCATCGCTCCCTACCTTAATAGATGCTGCGGTGGCGCAAGCCAGCACCCGAGATTGCCTCGCGCCGAAGCGCCCGTAGACTGTTCGCCCATGCCTTCCAAGGACAAGGTTCTGATCGCCAACGGGCAGGGCTTCTGGGGTGACTCGATCCTCGGGCCGGTGCGCTTGGTGGAGGAGGGACCGCTCGACTACCTGACCCTCGACTACCTGGCCGAGGTCACCATGAGCATCATGCAGAAGCTGCGTGCGCGGAAGCCCGACATGGGCTACGCCACCGACTTCGTGCAGCTCATCGACCGCATCCTGCCGACCCTGGTCGAGCGCGACATCCGCGTCATCGCCAACGCCGGCGGCGTCAACCCCCACGCGTGCAAGGACGCGATCCTCAAGGTCGTCAAGAAGCACGGCCTGGAGGGGGTCAAGATCGCGGTGGTCGAGGGGGACGACATCCTCGACGACCTCGACGACCTGTGCGCCAAGGGCGAGGAGTTCCTGAACATGGACACGGGCGAGCCCCTGTCCAGCGTTCGCGACCGGGTGACCAGCGCCAACGTCTACCTGGGCGCGTTCCCCATCGCGGAGGCCCTCGAGACCGGCGCGCGCATCGTGATCACCGGGCGCGGCACGGACCCGGGCCTGGTGCTCGGTCCCCTGATCCACGAGTTCGGCTGGGGTCGCGAAGACCTCGACCTCCTGGCCGCGGGCACCGTCGCCGGCCACATCGTCGAGTGCGGCGCGCAGTGTACCGGCGGAAACTACACGGACTGGCAACGCGTGCCGGACCTGGCTCGCATCGGCTACCCGATCATCGAAGCCTCCCCCGATGGCAGCTTCGTCGTCACCAAGCACGAGGGCACGGGCGGCCTGGTCGATCCGAGCACGGTGGTGCATCAGCTCGCCTACGAGATGGGCGACCCTGCGAACTACATCACCCCGGACGTCTGCGCGGACTTCACCAGCTTCAAGCTCGAGTCCGTGGGCGAGAACCGCGTGCGCATCAGCGGCACGCGCGGCGCCCCGGCGACGGACACCTACAAGGTCTCCCTCAGCTACCACGACGGCTGGAAAGCCGTCGGCCAGCTGACCGTCTCCGGACCCGACGCCCTGGCCAAGGCGCGCGCCTGCTCGGAGATCGTCTGGGAGCGCCTGCGCCTCGACGGTTTCGAGTACCCGCAAGAGCAGCGCCTGGTCGAGTACATCGGAGCGAACACCTGCCACGCCGGCATCCCGGTCCCCGGCGCGGACGACCCGGCCGAGGTCATCCTGCGCCTGGGCGCCAAGGGCCCGAACAAGGAGCAGGTCGGACGCTTCGGTATGGAGCTCGTGCCCCTCGTAACCAGCGGCCCGCCCGGGGTCACCGGCTTCGCGGGCGGTCGCCCGAAGGCGACCGAGATCATCGGCTTCTGGCCCGCCCTCGTTTCGAAGGACCTGATCCCCACACGCGTCGAGGTCTTCTCGACGGAGGACTGACCATGCCCAGGGTGAAGCTAGCGCGCATCGCGCAGGCCCGTTCCGGCGACAAGGGCGAGGGCTCCAACATCGGCGTCATCGGGCGCTCCGAGGCGGCCTACGCCTTCCTCAAGGAGCACCTCACCGAAGAGGTCGTTCAGCGCCACACCGAGCGCATCAACGCGGGTGGGGTCAAGCGCTACAGCGCGGACAACATGCGCGTGCTCAACTTCCTGCTCGAGGACAGCCTGGGCGGCGGCGGGTCCGCCTCCCTGCGCACGGACGCCCAGGGCAAGACCCACGGTCTGGCCCTGCTGCGGCTGGTGCTCGAAGTGCCCCAGGCGGTCCTGGACGCCACCCCCGACGACTCGCGGGACGGCTCGGGGGAACTCCTCGAGACGGTCGCGGTCGACGACGAAGAGTAGCGGCGTGGACGTCCTGCTCGAGCTGCGCGAGAAGGCGCGACGTGCCAACGCGCGCATCGTCCTGCCCGAGTCGTCGGATCCGCGGGTGGTCCAGGCGGCCGGGATGCTGGCCGCCGAACGCCTGTGCCAGCCGGTCCTGATCGAGGTCGCCGGGATGGGCCCGGTCCCGCCCGGGGTCGACAGTGTGCGCCCGGACGGCGCCCTGCTGGAGCGCTTCGCCGCGGACCTCGCCGAGCGCCGGCGCGCCAAGGGCATGACCCTCGACGACGCGCGCCAGCGCCTCGCCGATCCCCTGGCCTTCGGCGCCGGCCTGGTGGCCTCCGGGGACTGCGCCGGGGGCGTGGCCGGCTCGATCCACGCCACCTCGAGCGTGCTGCGCGCCGGGCTCTCGATCATCGGCCTCGAGGCCGGCATCGCGACCCTCTCTTCCTGCTTCCTGATGCTGCTGGCCGACGACGCCTACACCTTCGCCGACTGCGGCGTGGTTCCCGATCCCAGCGCCGAGCAGCTGGCCGACATCGCCATCGCCTCGGCCGAGAGCCACCGCCTGCTGACGGGCCAAACCCCGCGCGTGGCGATGCTGTCCTTCTCCACCCAGGGGTCGGCCGACCACCCGCGCGTCGCCTCGGTCGTCCTGGCCACTGCGCTGGTGGGGCGCCGCGCCCCGGGCTTGAGCGTCGACGGCGAGCTGCAGGTCGACGCGGCGATCGTTCCCGCCGTCGCGGAGAAGAAGGCGCCGCGCTCGCCCCTCTCCGGGCGCGCCAATGTCCTGGTCTTTCCGGACCTCGACTCGGGAAACATCGGCTACAAGCTCGTGGAGCGCCTGGCCGGAGCCAAGGCCCTGGGACCCCTGGTCCAGGGTCTGGCGCGCCCCTTCATGGACCTCTCCCGCGGCTGCACCACAGACGACATCGTCGATGTGGCCTGCATCGCCGCGGTACTCTCGTCGCGATGACTTGCCCCTGCCCCTCGAGCTGCCCACGCAGCGCCCCCGCGCTCCTGGCCCTGGCGACCTGGGTCCTGGTCAGCCTCGGCGCCTGCGCCGGCCCGCCCAAGGTCAGCTACCAGCACGAGACGGAGGTCACCAGCTCCGGCGTCTCCTTCCAGGACCTGCTCGAGGGCACCGGGCGCCGCGCCCAGCCCGGCCGCAGCCTGCGCATCGACTACGTCGCCAAGCTCGAGGACGACACGACGGTCGACTCCACCTACCAGCGCGGGCGCCCGGTCGAGTTCGTCATGGGTGACGCCCCCATCGCCGGCTGGGACGAGGGACTGCTCGAGATGCGCGTCGGCGGCGTGCGCAAGCTGGTCATCCCGCCCGCCCTCGCCTACGGGGAAGAGGGCGTCCCGGGCCTGATTCCGCCCAACACCCCCCTGGTCTTCCAGGTCGAGCTGCTCGCCGTCGAAGGCGAGTAGCCGCCCGCTCCGCTCGTCCGTGGTCCCGCGCCGCCGCCCTGCCTTCGAGCCGGACCAACGCCTGGACCTCCACGGCCTCTCCGGCGACCAGGCCCTCCGACGCCTGGCTCAGGACCTGCATGCGGCCCGGGTGCGGGGCGCGCGGAAGGTGCTGGTGATCACCGGCCGGGGCTGGGGCAGCGAGCCAGGGCGCGGGCCGGTGCTGGGGCCTGCGGTGCGCGCCTGGCTGAAGGGCGAGGAGGGCCAGAGGGCGGGGGTGAAGGGGGTCCGGCCGGACGCCACGGGCGGCGCCTTCGAGGTCGAGCTCGCCGGCTAGCCCGGGCCGGGGGGGGCCGCTCCCGGGTTTTTTTGAGCACTTCCCCTGGAGGTCGGGAGGGGGTTAGGCCGATACCCTGCCATCAAGGTATCCTGATGACATGATTGGACTCACTGGCGCGTCCCGCCTGCTCAAGGCCCTCGGAGACGAGACCCGGCTGCGGATCCTGAATCTGCTCTCCAACGAAGAGCTCTCCGGGACCGATCTCATGGAGATCCTCAACATGGGGCAGAGCCGGATATCGACCCATCTGAACCTCTTGAAGGAGGTGGCCCTCGTCAACGACCGCCGCGTCGGCCGCCGCACCCACTTCGAGCTGGCCCCGGGTCCCTCCGCCGGGCTGGTCCAGGAGGCCCTGGCCCAGGGCGGCAAGAGCCCCGAGGTCCAGGCCGACCTGGCCGGCCTCGAGGCCCTGCGCTCGCGGCGGCGCAGCGAGGCGCGCGCCTACTTCGACCGCGTGGCCTCGAGCTTCGGGGACGAGCCCCTGCCGGGCCGCACCTGGGAGGGCTTGTCGCGCGCTCTCCTGACCCTCGCCCCCCGCGCGCGCTACGCCGACCTGGGCGTCGGCGACGGGATGCTGACCATGATGCTGGCCGAGGTGGCGCAAGCCGTCACGGCCGTCGACATCTCGAGCGAGATGCTGACGCAGCTCGAGACCCGCGCCAAGTCCGCTGGCCTCGACAACATCACGACGGTCTGCGGCAACATCGAGGACCTGCCCCTGCCGGACGCCTCCTTCGACGTGGTCGTCCTCTCCCAGGCCCTGCATTACGCCCACCACCCCGACCAGACCCTGCGCGAGGCGCGCCGCATCCTGGTGCCCTCCGGGCGCCTGCTCGTGCTGGACCTGCTCGCCCACAACGAAGAGTGGGTGCGCGACAAGCTCCAGCACCAGCGGCTGGGCTTCACCGAGAACGAGCTCGCCGAGCTGATCCAGGGCGCCGGCTTCGAGAGCACCAGCCTGTTGCGCGCTGCGCGTGATGCCGAGCCGCCGCACTTCATGACCCTGGTCGCGACTGCCGTCCGCGGCAACTGAGAAACACGCAAGATCGACTCTGAACTGGAAAGCACCATGACCCGATCCTTCCGTGAAGCCCTGGCCGAACGCGTCCTCGTCCTGGACGGCGCCATGGGCACCTCGATCCACGCCCTCGACCTGGACCTCGAGCGCGACTTCCTGGGCCTCGAGAACTGCTGCGAGATCCTCAACGAGACCTCGCAGGACGCCATCGAGGGCATCCACGCCTCGTTCTTCGAAGTGGGCTGCGACGCCGTCGAGACGAACACCTTCGGCTGCACCCCGCTGCTGCTCGAGGAGTTCGGCATCCCCGAGAAGGCGCGCGCACTCAACCTCTCCGGCGTCGCCGCCGCGCGTCGCGCCGCCGAGCGCTACTCGACCCCCGAGCAGCCGCGCTTCGTGGTCGGCTCCATGGGCCCGGGCACCAAGCTGCCTACCCTGGGACACACGGACTACGTCACGCTGCGCGACTCCTACCGCGTCCAGGCCGATGCCCTGATCGAGGGCGGGGTGGACGCGCTGCTGATCGAGACCTGCCAGGACCCGCTGCAGGTCAAGGCCGCCCTGAACGGCGCCCTCGGGGCGCGCAAGGCCGCCGGCGTCGACACGCCAGTCATGGTCAGTGTGACCATGGAGGTCACGGGCACCATGCTCGTCGGCACCGAGATGGCCGCCGCCATCGCCCTCCTGGACCC
>JAJFFA010000288.1 GCA_021776885.1 Planctomycetota bacterium | reverse complement strand
GGCCGCGGCCCTTCTCGAGCTTGAAGGTGTCCTCGTCGAGCTTGGGGGGGAACTCGTTGTTGGAGAGGTCCGTGTCGGCGGTCTCGAGGTGCGGGTCGAGGACCACGCGCTCGAGGGTCTTGTCGGAGAGCACCAGGGTCGCCACCTCGTCGGCGTTGCGACGCCAGATCTCGGCCGGGATGCGGCGCTCCTCGCTGCTGCCGTCGGTGTAGAAGAGCTCCAGGACGATGGGCATGACCAGACCGCCGCGGTTCTCCACGCGGATCACGTAGAGGCTCGACTCGAAGGACAGGAGCTCGCGCTCGTCGCCCTCGAGCTCCTCGAGCAGCTTCGCGAACTTCTCGCGCTCGGCCTCGGTCACGTCGAGCTCGTCGTACTCGTTGTAGAAGTCGAGCAGGGCCGGGTAGTTCTCGACGCGCTTGCGCAGCTCCGCGTTGCGGGCCTGGGAGAGGGTCGTGGGCTCGCCCTCGCGCTCGACCCGCGAGAGGCCCTTGGAGACGTCCGGGTCGCCGGGGTCGAGGGACAGGCGGCGCACGCCGCCCAGGGCCAGGTCGCAGTGCTCTGTGGTGTAGAACCAGCCGTTCCAGAACCAGTCGAGGTCCACCGCCGAGGCGTCCTCCAGGGTGCGGAAGAGGTCCGCCGGCATCGGGCGCTTGAAGCGCCAGCGCTGGGCGTACTGGCGGAAGGCGAAGTCGAACAGCTCACGCCCCATGACCGACTCGCGCAGGATGTTGAGGGCCGTGGCCGGCTTGGCGTAGGCGTTGTTGCCGAACTGCAGCAGGGACTCCGAGTTGGTCATGATCGGGACCTGCCTGGGGTCGCGCATGAAGCCCGTGATGTTCTTGGGTTCACCGCGCCACGACGGGTAGTCCTCTTCCCACTCCTGCTCCGCCAGGTACTGCACGAAGGTGTTCAGGCCCTCGTCCATCCAGGTCCACTGGCGCTCGTCCGAGTTGACGATCATCGGGAACCAGTTGTGGCCGACCTCGTGGATGATGACCGAGATCAGGCCGTACTTGGTGCGCTTCGAGTACGTCCCATCGTCCTCCGGACGCGGACCGTTGAAGCAGATCATCGGGTACTCCATGCCCCCCTCCGGACCGTTGACCGAGATCGCCACCGGGTAGGGGTACGGGAAGAGGAACTTCCCGTAGACGTCGAGGGTGTGCAGGATCGAGTGGGTCGAGTACTGGCTCCAGAGCGGCTCGCCCTCCTTGGGCCAGTAGGACATGGCCAGCACCCGCTCGCCCTCGCGCGTGGTGTAGCCGGCCGCGTCCCAGATGAACTTGCGCGAGCTGGCGAAGGCGAAGTCGCGCACGTCGAAGGCGTCGAAGACCCAGGTCTTCTTGCCCGTCGGGGGCGTCGACTCGTTGGCCTCGGCCTCCTCGGGGGTGACGATGAAGAGCGGCTCGTCCGACCCGCGCGCCGCCTCGAGGCGCTCGCGCCAGGCGGGAGCGAGGACCTCCTCGGGGTTCTGCAGGAGCCCCGTGGCGGCCACGACGTGGTCGTCCGGGACCGTGATCTCGACGTGGTAGTCGCCGAACTCGAGGGTGAACTCGCCCGACCCGAGGAACTGCTTGTGCTGCCAGCCGGTCGCGTCCGTGTAGGCCGCCATGCGCGGGAACCACTGGGCGATCTCGTACAGGTAGTTGCCGTCGTCCTCGAAGAACTCGAAGCCCGTGCGCCCGCCGACCTTGTCCGAGTCGTTGATGCTGTAGTTCCAGTCGATGTCGAAGGTGAAGGACTCCCCGGGGGTCAGGGGTTGCTCCAGGTCGACGCGCATCATCGTGTCCACGATGCTGTGCTCGAGGCCGCGGCCGCGCGCGTCCTCGACACGGGTGATGCGCGCGCCGCCGTCGAAGTCGCGCCGCTCGAGGATGCGCGCGAGCCCGCGGTAGGACGTGGAGTCCTCCAGGTCCGGCGCCAGGGCCGTCAACACCGCGTGGGACTCGGGCGAGTAGATGTTCGGATCGATCTGCACCCAGAGGTAGGCCAGCTCGTCGGGCGAGTGGTTGTGGTAGCTGATCGTCTCGCTACCGTGCAGGGTCTGCGCGGCGTCGTCGAGCTCCACGCGGATCACGTGGTCGGCGCGCTGCTGCCAGTACTCGCGGCCCGGCGCGCCGGAAGCGGTGCGGTACGGCCCGGGGGTCGGCAGGAGCTCCTCGAGCTGCCGGAACTTGTCCGGCCGGCTGCCCTCGAGACCGAACGCGGCCGCCCCGAAGAGGGCCAGGAAGGCGATGCGCAGGCGGGTCGAGCGGCCGGGGCTGGAGAGCTTCATGCCGAGAGCCTAACAGCGAGGCCTACTCTTCGCCGCTGGCGGCATGCTCGGCCCCCACCACGAGGATGCGGCCCGACTGGACGCCCTTGACCGGGCTGTAGGCGGCCGTGATCAGGAAGTCGATCACCCCGTCCCCGTCGACGTCGCCGAGGTTGGTGGTGTCGAAGCCGAAGGTGTCCCCCTGGGTCTTCGAGGTGTAGGTGCGCACGAGCTCGCCGGTCTTGCCCGAGTACAGGTAGCAGCGCCCGCCGGAGGGCGCGCCCAGGCGCGACTGCCAGGCGCCGATGATCAGGTCGTCGTGCCCGTCCCCGTCCACGTCGCCGGCCTCGCTGGTGCCGATGCCGAACCCGTCGCCGGGCGCCTCTCCGCTGAGGGTCAGGAGTCGCTCGCCGGTCTTGCCCGAGTGCACGAAGATGCGACCCGAGGCGAGCTGGCCCCCGGCGTTGCTCTCCCAGTCCGAGCCGTAGACATCGACCACGCCGTCGCCGTCGATGTCCCCGATGGCCGACACGAACATGCGACCGAGGTTCACGCCCTCCGCGTCGTTCTCGATCACGAAGGCCAGCTCGGGGTCCTGGTCAGGGGTGTAGGCGTAGACGTAGACGCGCCCACGGGCGCCCTCGCCCGCGTTCTGTGCGCCGCAGATCAGGAGCCGCGTGTCGCCGTCGACCACCGCGTCGACCGTGCTGCCGAAGCGGTCCCCCGCTCGCTCGCCCTCGAGGATGGCCAGGAAACCTCCGTCCGCTCCGGAGACCAGGTAGGCGCGCCCGCAGTCCGCACCGGCCGCGCCGTCGAAGCCGGCGGCGCCGACGATCAGGTCCGCGTGCCCGTCACCGTCCATGTCCCCCGCGCCCGCCAGCTTGCGGCCGAAGCCGTCGCCGGGGTTCTCGCCGAAGACCTCGAGCAGGGGCTCGCCGTCCTTGCCCGAGTAGACGAAGGCGGCGCCCACGCCGCCCATGGCCTGGTGCGCCCCTGCGGCGACGTCGGCGCGCCCGTCGCCATCCACGTCCCCGGAGCCCTCGATGCCGATGCCGAGGAAGTCCCCCGGCTGGCCGCTCTGCTGGAACAGGAGCTCGCCGCCCTTGCCCGAGTAGACGTAGATGCGCCCGGCGTTGGCGCCCTCCACCGTCTTGTACGGTGCGGAGATCAGGAGGTCGGCGGCCCCGTCGCCGTCGCAGTCCCCGGCGTTGCGCCCGATCCAGCCGAACTGATCGCCCGCGGCCTCGCCCTCGAT
>JAJFFA010000287.1 GCA_021776885.1 Planctomycetota bacterium | reverse complement strand
GGAGGAGCGCAACGGGCGCCCCCTGACCCACGTCGCGTTCTTCCGCGCGGACGACGTCGAGGGACGCCTGCGCGCGGCGCAGCTGTTCCAGTTCAAGCCCCACCCGGGGCCGGACGACGGCCCCGAGACCTGGCGCACCTTCTACGAGCGGGTCAAGGCCGGCCTCGAGTGACGCCGCCCGCGGCGCTCACTCGAACAGGAACAGGCCCGCTTCGGGCCGCGCCAGGAGCTCGGCCAGGCGACCCGCTACGTAGGGCTCGGGTCCCTGGGCCGCGGGCAGTCCGCGCACCGAGACCGGCTCCGTCGCCTCGTAGCGGATGACGATCGCGATGCGACCCACGGCCGGGCCGCGGTAGATCCAGTTCGTCGCACCGACGCCGGATCCGCGCTGCCCCAGGTAGCTGTGGACGCGCCGCGGCCCCTGGATCTGGATGTCGAACAGGGGGTCCGTGTCGCGCACCAGGGCCAGCGCCGAGCTGCCCTCGTTGCGCTGCAGCAGGTGATCGAGGGCCAGGACGCGCAGGCGCACGAGCTCGCCCTGGAAGGGCGCGTCCTCGTCCAGGAAGTCGATGGCCGTGAACGGGTCGCTCTCGAGGGCGTAGAGCAGCTGGTGCGAGAGGGTCTCCTGGGGCCAGGCCAGGCGGAACAGGAAGCGCGCGCTGCGCACGGCGATGGCCTCGACCGCGGTCTCGACCACGACCGTCGCGTCCAGGTCCGGCGGCCCGGAGGAGAGCGGCCAGGCCGAGCGACCGTCCAGCCCCGGGGGCACCTCGGCTCCGACCAGCTCGAGCAGGGTCGGCATCAGGTCGAGGGTCGAGCGCGCCTGCTCGACGACCCGCGGGTCGTCTCCGTCCTTGGCCTCGAGGCTGCCCGCGGGCGGCTTCACGATCCACGGAACGTGCACCACGCCGTCGCTCAGGGCGCGGCCGCCGTGGCCGAAGCTGCGGTCGTCCCAGAGGCTCTCGCCGTGGTCTCCGACCACGCTGATCAGGGCAGCGTCGTACAGGCCGCGCTCCTCGAGGGCAGCCACGAAGCGCCCGATGGCGTGGTCGACGTAGGCGACCTCGCCGTCGTAGAGGTCCGAAACTTGTTGCCTGAAGGCCGGCGGCACGCGCTCGTCGCCGCGCGGGACGCGCAGGGGCAGGTCGATCCCGCTCGGGTCGCCGAAGCGCGCGGCGAAGGGCGCCGGGGGCGCCAGGGGCTGGCCCGGGTCACCGAGGAAGAGGGTCAGGAAGGCGCGCCGGCCCGCGTTCTCCTCGAGCCAGGCGAGGGCGCGCTCGAGCACCTCGCCCGCGTGGCTGGCGCCCGGGGCGTTCGCGACACGGTCGAAGCCGCGCTCGAGACCCGAGTCGTAGAGCTCCGGCTCGGCGGCGATCATGTGCGTCAGGTAGCCCGCCTGGGAGAGGGCCTCGGCCAGGGTGCGCGGCGCCGTGGGGCCGGCGCCCAGGCGGGTCGCAGTGGCGTGGGCCAGGACACCGTGGCGCGTGGGCATCAGGCCGGTGAAGAGCGAGGCGACGGCGGCCTCGCTGAAGTTCGCGGGGGCCACCGCCTGGGCGAAGCGCACGCCGGCTGCCGCCAGGGCGTCGAGGGCCGGGGTGGTGTCGCGCTCGTAGCCCTGGCACGAGAGGCGGTCGGCGCGCAAGGCGTCGACGATGACCAGCACCAGCGGGGCTGCCGCCTCGCCGGCCTCGATCACGGGCGTGCCGAACAGCGGCAGGGGCGTTCCCTCCAGGGCCTCGGTGCAGAGCTCGAGCTCGAAGGCCCCGGCCAGGCCCGAGAGCTCGATGCGCCGGTCGTGCCACTGCGCCGCCTCGGCGGCGGCCAGGTCCTCCTCCAGCAGCACGTGGGTCTCGTCCGCCACGTGGGCCAGCACGCGGAAGCGGGCCCGGGCATCGGCCGAGCTGCCCTGGGCCAGTCCCAGGCCGAGGCGCAGCACACCGGCCAGGGCCGCGTCGACCTGGAAGGCCATGCGCGTGGGCGCCGGAGCGAACACCACGCGCCGGTATTCGAAGGCCTCCAGGGCGTCACCTGCGGCCCCGCGCCCGGCGCCGTGGGGCAGGAAGCGACCGGCCTTGTCCATCGCGGTCGCCGCGCCCTGCGCGATCCCATGCCCCGCGAAGAAGCGCGCGCGTCCCTCGCCGTCCAGGTCGTGGCGCTCGAGCTGCACGTCGTCGAACCAGACCCGCGAGCTGACCTCGGGAGCATCGTCATTGACCCGGCTGCGGATCAGGATCGCCAGGGAACGGGTCTCGGGCGAGGTCAGGAACGAGACCGAGCTCGAGTGCCACTCGCCGTCGGCTTCCAGCGGCTCGGGCCAGTGCACGGCGAGGGCCGCGCTGTGCCCGGTGGTCTCGCTGGGCGGGCCGAAGCGCACCCCCGGATCGTCGGCGGCGAGCCCCGCCTCGATCACGGCGAAGTCGGCGTAGAACGCGCGGCGCGAGAAGGCGCGGCGCTCGAAGCGGTAGTAGGTCGACGGCTCGACGTCGATGCACCAGCCGACCGCCGCGCCCAGCTCCGTCAGACCGCTGACCATCAGCGCCAGGTCGCCCCCACCGGCATCGCGCACGTCGACTCCGCCCCAGCCCTTGCGCTTGGGGTCGAGGTGCCCGAAGTCCTCCGTCAGGAGCACCTGCGGCGCCTCCTGGGACAGCTGGGCCAGGTCGAACACGGGCTCGGCGACGGCCCCGGGGGCGTCGATGCGCGTCGCCATCGATGCGGCCAGGCGCAGCACGCGCGCGGGACCGGCCGCGCCGGCGTCCTGGGGCGAGGGCGCGCCGCCGAGACCGGTCACGGTGCCCTCGACTCCCTGGCAAGCGAACAGGACCGCGCAGGCCCAGAGCGACAGCTTCGAAAGATTCATGCCGCGAAGTCTACACACCGCTGCGCCGCTCCTGCGTACCCTCGTGCGATGGACGAGTCGAGTCCCGGGAGTCGCCTCGAGAGCGCAGACGGTCCTGGAGGGCACCGGCGCCGGCGTCTCTGGCGTCATCCGGCGCTGCTCACCGCCCTCGTCTCGCTGCTCGCCGTCGAGCTCGGCCTGCGCGCCCTGCTCGCGTTCGACCTCCCGGCCCTGGGCTCCGTCGCCCTGCGCCTGCGCCGGCCCGAGCTCTTCAGCGAGCCCCACGAGGAGCTGTTCTGGAAGCTGCGCATGGCCTGGAGCGAGAAGGCCCGTCGGCGCCGCGCACCCCGCTACGACGAGCGCCTGGGCTGGACCTCGCGCCTTGTCCTGGACGACTACGACCACGTGGACCGCGCCAGCCTGGGGGCGCGCACTCCGGTGCTGCTGTACGGCGACTCCTTCGCCGCCTGCGTCACCTCCGCCGAAGACTGCTGGCAGGGGATCCTCGAGGCGAGCGAGCTCGCCGGGGACTCGGCCCTGATCAACTACGGCGCCCCGGGCTACGGCCTGGATCAGATCGTGCAGCTGTTCGAAGCCTCCGCCGACCTCTGGCGCGCCGAGCGCCCGCGGGTCGTGATCAGCCTCCTGCTCGACGACGACATCGACCGCGCGCGCCTCGGCCTGCGCGGCTGGCCCAAGCCGCGCTTCACCTGGGACGGGGACCAGCTGCGCGCACCGCAGGGCGTCGTACCCCGCGACGGGCCTGCCTCCCTGGCCCTCGATCCACCACGGGTGGCGAGCTACCTCCTGCGCTGGGTGGTCTTCGGCTCGGGGCTCGCGCCCGAGCCCCTGCGCAACCGCCTGTCGCGCAAGAAGGCGGCCCACGAGGAGACGCGCGCCCTGGGGCGCGCCCTGCTGCAGCGCCTGGCCGCAGAGCTCGCGGCGCGCGAGCTCGAGGCCTTCGTGCTCGTCTTCCAGGGCCCGTCGTGCCTGGGCCCGGGCGGCGGCCGGGGGGGCTGGCGCGAGGACTTGCTGCTGCCCGAGCTCGAGCGTCTGGGGCTGCCCTACGTGCTCGCACGGCGTGAGCTGCGCGGGGACGCCGAGGGGACGGGACGCGCTCCAGGCGACTATTTCTACAGCGACCCGAAGCTCCTCGACCACCTCACGCCGCTGGGCAACCGAACCGCCTTCGGCGCCCTGCGACGCGGGCTCGCCGGCGCCTTCGACGGCGGGTCCGGCCGCGACGCGAGCGGCGGGCGCTGAAGTCCGCGATTTGCATGGGTTGCCGGAAGGCCGCGTCGAGGGTAGTTGTGAGAACCATGAAACCATCCACCGAAACGACACCAGACAAGCCGAGCCAACCCGTGTGGAAGTCCCTCTCCGCAGGTCCCGTGGAGGACGTGATGGGGCGGGTCTCGCGCATGGCGCAGGACGAGAACGTG
>JAJFFA010000286.1 GCA_021776885.1 Planctomycetota bacterium | reverse complement strand
ATGATCTCGGCCGCGTGGTCACGCTGGGCAAGGTCGACCGCGACCACGCCTTCGAGCTGGCCTGCGAGGAGCTCGCGGTGGTGCGTGTACCAGTCGCTGCGGAACAGCTCGTGGGGGTCGTGCCGGCGCTTCGCGGCCAGGAACGCGGGCATGCGTGGGTGGGCGACGAGGACCTGGTCGCGCCGCGCCCAGCGGTGGTAGGTCAGGTAGTAGGACCCGTTCTCGGCCAGGGCCGCGTCGATCAGCGCCTGGAACACGCGCCGCGCGCGGACCAGGCCGGCGGGCGAGTGCTCGACATGCAGGTTCAAGACGACGCAGGCCCAGGGCGAGCGCGCCCAGGCCAGGAAGCTGTCCGTGTCGCGCTCGATCAGCCGCACGGTGCCGTAGATCACGTCCGCCTCGTGCTGGCGCAGGACCCGGCGCGCCGCCGCCAGGAAGGCAGCTAGCGCGGGCCGGGGGACGTAGAGCTCGGTGATCATCTCCGTACCCCGTGCCGCGTCGGGCGCGCTGCCGCGGGAGTCTTCGAGCAGCGCGTCGAGCGGCGCGTGGTAGTCGTCGAGGTACTCCGCGAGCTGGCTCGTGTCGGAGGCGTAGACCTGTCCATCGGTGGCGAGGTAGTGCTGCGCGTAGGCCTCGAAGGCTCGCCGCTTGTCGACATGGGCCAGGCGCAGTAACTCGAGCCAGTCCGCGGCCGACAGCCGCCGCGTCGCGTGCTGCGCAGCCTCGGTCGGCGCGTAGCACGAAAAGATGCCCTCGTGCAGGAAGCCCTGCGAGGTCGGATCGATGGCGAACTGGAAGTCGCCGTAGGTGAAGCCGGCGTCGATCCTGCGCTCGAACGCTGCCATCAGGTCGGTTGCGACGCGGCGCTCCACTCGACGCACGAGGTGTGTGCGCGGGACCAGCTCGAGGGTCACGCTGCAGACCACACCGAACAGGCCGTAGCCCCCCAGGACGAGGGAGAAGAGCTCGGGGCGCTCTTCGCGGCTGCAGTGCACGAGGGTCCCCGTCGCGTCGACCAGGCTGAGCCCGCGCACCTGGGCCGCGAGGGGCGCCAGGCCCAGGCCGCGCCCGTGGGCGTTGGCGGACAGGCTGCCGCCCAGGGTCATGCGGTCGGCTCCGGTCTGCTTCTGCGCGATCGCCAGCTCCACGCCGGCCCAGGCGCCGTGGCGCTGGACCTGCACGATCAGCTCGGGCCACTGGATCCCCGCGTCGACCTCGATCGTGCGCTGCTGCGGGTCGAAGTGCCGCACGCGCTGCAGCCCGCGGGTGTCGACCAGCAGCGCGCCTGTGCCGAAGGCCTGGGAGCCCATGGCATGGCGCCCCCCCGCGGCGCTCAGGGGCAGGCCTTGCTCGGCGCAGCGGCCGACGAGGTCGACCAGCTCGGAGCGTGAGTGCGGGCTGGCGATCCCGCGCACCCGGGTCGCGGAGAGGCGGGCGTGGATGTCGTTGACGCGCGCGCCGCGCGTGCGCGAGGAGGGCCTGGTGTTCATGCCTCGACCATGCCCCGGGCGGCTGGCGTGCGGGCTCCAATCCCGCGACATGGATCGATCAGGCCCGCGAATCGATCCTCGTGTCCGCCATTGCACTCGGCCCTCCTGGGTATTGTGCTCTGCCCATGACTCCTCCGCGCCGCGGCCCCCGGGTCGCCCTGATTCCGCTCGTTCTCGTGGTCGCCGCGACGGGCTGCAACATCCGCACCCAGCACGTCGACTGGACGCAGTACCAGGGGCCCGGGCGGGAGCACTTCCTGAAGGAAGAGGTGCCCTTCCCCGAGGTCGGAGACCCCCTCGAGCCGCTCAACCGCGTCTTCGCCGGCCTGACCCAGGGCGTGGTGCGCGGCCTGCTGGCTCCCGTCGGGCGCGTCTACCGCGGGATCCTGCCCTCGCCCCTGCGCAGCGGGCTCGAGAACGTGGGCGAGAACCTGCGCTACCCGCGGCGCCTGGTGAGCAACGTGCTGCAGGGCAAGTGGGACGGAGCGTGGGACGAGACCCAGCGCTTCGCGCTCAACAGCACGGTCGGAGGCCTGGGCCTCTTCGACGTGGCCAGCCGGCGGGACATGCCGGAGTCGGACGAGGACCTGGGGCAGACCTTCTCGCGCTGGGGCTGGAGAAAGAGCACCTACTTCTTTGCGCCCCTGTGGGGGCCGACGACCGTGCGCGACGGGCTGGCCTCCCTGGTCGACGCCGCCCTCGACCCGCTCAACTACTTCCAGCCGGCGAACTGGGTCGACCTGTACAACCGTAACGTCGACGACTTCGACCCGGCCCTGCGCTTTTCGGACGCGCGTTACGACGCCTACCAGCTCGCGCGCCTGCTGCACGTCCTGACGCGCCAGGTCGATGCGCGCGACGTGAGCTGGGGGCGCGAGGAAGGCGGCGAGGTCGAGACCCTGCAGGCGGTCTTCCTGCGGCCCGAGAGCGACGAGTTCGGTGGGCGCGGCGTGACCCGCAGGGCGCGCATCGAGGTGACCGGTGAGTCGCTGCCCTACACGGTCTGGGCCCAGGAGGGCCGCGCGCCCGTGGTCTTCCTGCTCCCCGGCCTGGGCGGGCACCGGCTGGAGGAGGGCAGCCTGGGGATGGCCGAGATCGCCTTCGACTTCGGTGCCACCGTGGTCGCCCTGTCGAGCCCACTCAACCACGAGTTCATGCGCCACGCGGCAACGACCCCCGTGCCGGGCTACGCCCCGCGGGACGCGCGGGACACGCACCGCGCCCTGGACGCCATCGGACGCGACCTCGAGGCCCGCTACCCGGGACGCCTGGGGGAGCGCTACCTGGTCGGCGCGTCCCTCGGTGCCCTGCACACGCTGCTGATCGCGGCGGCCGAGTCGGAGGACGGGACGCCCTGGGCGCCCTTCGACCTGTACGTGGCCCTCGACCCGCCCGTGGACATGGCCCATGGCCTCGGGCGCCTCGACGCCTTCTACAACGCACCCCTGGCCTGGCCCGCGGAGCAGCGCCAGGCGCGCATCGACGGGCTGATCGCGAAGGTCTTCCAGCTGACGGAGGAGGCCAGCCTGGAGCCTGGCGACCCGCTGCCCTTCACCGACCTCGAGGCCGAATACCTGATTGGTCTCTCGTTCCGCATGACCCTGCAGTTCGCCCTGCTCGCGTCCCAGGAGCGCCATGACTCGGGTGTGCTGCGCACGCGGCGCTCGGCCTTGCGCATGGCACCCGCCTTCCGCGAGGCCTCGCGCTACTCGTGGTACGAGTACCTGTACGCCTTCCTCTTGCCCTGGTACGCGGGTCAGGACGCGGACATCTCCTTCGACGAGGCGGGCGCCGTGGAGCTCCTGCGCCGCAGCAGCCTGACGTCGGTCGCCG